>JBAUVX010000380.1:0-2234 GCA_049583465.1 Waddliaceae bacterium
AGCTCATACGGTGTGTGTCAAACTGAATATGGAATTAGGCAACGAGCCTTTACAGTTTGAAGGTCTCATAACGCATTAACAATTCGCCCATGGGGTAAATAATCAAAAGGGTTTCCAAAATACAACAAAAGATGCTATCATTACTTTCTTAAAAAATTCATATAGGAGAAGCATTATAATGCAACCCCTGCAAAGAACGAGCAAGGAGAGTCCCGGAATTCAAGAGATTGAAAATTCCTGTATGGTACAAAATGGAGCAAAACGACAACGCCAATCTGTCGAGAACAATAAAAGCCATGACCTAATAACGAGGGCTTTGGGGAATGGCATTCTTGCAATGACTTTCTCTTTTCTTCCCGATAGCGACATCCACGTTGCAAGGCTCACCTGTAGACAATTTCGTGTAATTGAGGATCTTCTTCTATTTCGGACTGAGAAATTATGGGAAATCGGGATTGATCCAAAAAAAATCAAAGTAAAAGTCACTAAAGAGCTTTTTGATGCTCTCTATTTTCCCACGAAAGCAAAAAGAGGGGACTACTCCTCCAAATCATTAAGGACTGCCAATCAATTCGAGGATCTCTACCAGAAAAGCAAGCATTTCCTGAAAATCGCTTTGGATTTCGATGAAACAAATCCTCTTGTAAGCGATGCCGTGGAAAAAGCGCTGACAGCTGCTCATCAGATCCGGAACCGCAAGCAAAAAGCCCGCGCTCTCCATGAGGCCGGGAGAGTATTAGCTCTAAAAGATCATGAACGAGCACTAACGCTTGCCCGTCAGAAAATCGAGGATTTTGAGCAAAAAGCCTATCTTCTCCGGTCGATCGCCAACATCATGAGGTATAGAAAGAAAGATCCTCAAACTGCAAGAGAGCTGATGAAGGAGGCAGTTGCAACTGCCCGTCAAATCGAGAGTTTCTATAATAAATCCCAAGCTCTCCAGAGTTTCGCCGTATATTTCTTACGCATAGATCCTCAAATGAAAAGCGAGCTTCTGGATGAGGCTCTTACAGCTGCCCGTCAAATCGAAAATCTCAATTATAAAGCCTACCGCCTCGAGAGCCTCGCCCAAGAATTCAGCACAACAGACCCTCAATTGGCAAGCAAGCTCCTGGAAGAGGCAGTTACAGCTTCCCGTCAAATCGAAAATCCCAAGGAAAAAGGTAAGGTTCTTCGTCTGATCGCCCGAACTATCTCATACAGAGATCCTCAACGAGCAATAACTATTTCTCGCGAGATGATCGAAGATCCTGAGCAGAAAGTCTACACTCTCATGGGTATCGCTTTCGTCCGAAAAGATCTTCAAACTGCATGGGAACTTCGGGAAGAGGCTGTTGCAGTTGCCAATCAGATCGAAAATTCCAAGGAAAAAGCTCATGTTCTTTCGCTGATTGCGTCTGATTTTTCGATAACAGATCCTCAACGAGCACGAGAGATTGCTCATCAGATCGACGATTCCTGGCAGAAAAAGAAAACCGCTGCTCTTTTAGAGATTGCTAAAAAATGCAAAAAAACCAATCCTCGAATGGCAAGAGAACTCCTGGATGAGGCGGCAACAGCTGCTCGTCAGGATGAGAGGAGAGGGGTGCTCTATCATAAAGCCCTCTATCTCCGATGGATCGCCCGCGAATTCACAGAAATAAATCCTCAAACTGAAAGAGAGCTCTGGAATGAGGGGCTTGCAGCTGCTCGTCAGATGGTCAATCACAGCAGTAAAGTCCGAGCTCTCCTTTGGTTCGCCGAAGATTCTGCGAAAGAAGATGTTCTCGCTGCGAGCATTCTCTTTAAAGAGATTGCTGTTCTAATTGACAATCTCAACTACGTAGAATATGATTTGCTGGCAAATCTGTCCAAATGCCATATTGAAATTAAAGACAGCGGCAATCATTAAAGCCCTCTTTCTCCAAAACCCGGGTTTAAGAGGGTGTCGTCAAATTTCGAATGGCATTCTTGCAATGACTTTCCCTTTTCTTCCCGATAGAGACATCCACGCTGCAAGGCTCACCTGTAGACAATTTCGTGTAATTGAGGATCTTCTTCTATTTCGGACTGAGAAATTATGGGAAATCGGGATTGATCCAAAAAAAATCAAAGTAAAAGTCACTTACTTAGGCGCCGTAAGCAAATAAATGTTACGTTTATAAAATGAATTTGATACACTTCTTATCATGAATCAGATTGAAGCATCGCTTTCACATACATATCAACTACTTGCTCCTCATTTGAATGAACGA
>JBAUVX010000381.1:0-5605 GCA_049583465.1 Waddliaceae bacterium
CAAAAAGATCTTGTCACTCCATGAGATTTGCTTAAGGGAGGGGTCTTCCGATAGGAAAAATTTCCTTCATTGCCGCAATCCGGGAGAATAAAAATTGACTCCGATTTCGAGGGTTTGCTAACAATAAGGATAGATAGGGCCATCTTTTGTCATCCTCGTTTTCCATGTCCTTATCTTAACTTTTTGCACATGTTAGTTGAATTTTAAGGCTTTGTATATTAATATCTTAACTTGAACAAGAGGAAAAAATGTATCGTAAAGCATTATTCGGTTTTTGTCTGTTTTTGGCTGCTTGTGCAGGGGTGGAGGCAAAACTCCCTCAAATTGACTCTTCTAAAGTACTAAAAAAAATTCATGAAATTATGTCAACGCATGCATCTTATAAGGAATTGACTCCGGAATTGATCAAGAGAACAGTCCAAAACTACGTTGAGGAGTTGGATGTCAATAAAACGTACTTTATCAAGTCTGACATCGAAGAGTGGTTAGAGCCAAGTAATGGCAACCTTAGTCGCATCCTAAGCGAATATCATCAAGCGAACTTTGCCATCTTCTTTGAAATCCATCAAAAGATGATCGCTGCTATTGAACGCCGTCATAAACTGGAACAACACATCGATATGGATAAGCTCCCAAAAGATGTTAGGCCGGAAGAGTTTAAAAATATGGGGTGGGTGGAAAACGAAGATGAACTTCGTTCCCGCCTAGAGCGTATCCATGCATTGCAAGTAGAAACCTCGACGAAGTTAAATGGGGAACTCAAGGAAAAATCTTTACAGAGAATTCGCAAGCACCTTGCAAAATATGAAGAGGATATCCTTTCTCAAGATGAGGTACATCTTAACCAATATGTGCTCTCCAATGTGTTGAAAGCGACGGCTTCGGCGCTAGACAGCCACACAGCTTATTTTACACCCGGAGAGGCCACCCAATTTATGATTAATGTGCAACAGCGGTTGTTTGGCATTGGGGCTCAATTACGCGATGACTTAAATGGCTTTACTGTCGTTAAAATCATTGAAGGAGGACCGGCAGCTCTAGAAAAAGAACTCAAAGCCAAAGATCGGATTATTGCTGTCGACGGCGAACCCGTTGTGGGTATGGATATTGTTAACGCAGTGGAGTTGATTCGTGGGAAAGAAAACACACCTGTAAAACTCACGGTGATCCGCAAGGTTGGCGAGGAGGGGAAAGAGGAAGAGGAAACACTTGATGTCACAATTATTCGTGCAGAAGTCGTCTTGAAGGAAACGCGCTATGAATCTTCCTATGAACCATTCGGCGACGGGGTAATTGGTTATGTCAAACTCTTTTCTTTTTATCAAGATCCGGAAAGCTCCTCTTCTGTCGATATATCAAGAGAAATAGAAAAACTGAAAAAAGAGCACAACCTCAAGGGCTTAATTCTCGATTTACGCAACAATTCGGGAGGAATGCTTACTCAGGCCGTTGGTGTGACCGGATTATTTATCACCAAAGGGGTCGTCGTCGGAATCAAAGACAACACAGGGTCGATCCAGTATTTGCGCGATATAGAAGGGAAAATCACGTGGGGCGGTCCCTTGATTATTATTGTCAACAAGGCCAGTGCCTCCGCTTCGGAAATTGTGGCGCAGACCCTTCAGGATTATGGTCGTGCCATCATTGCCGGGGATAAAAATACCTATGGAAAGGGCTCGTTTCAAACCTTTACATTGAATGCCAACAAAGCAAACAGCGTCAACCCTGAAGGAGAGTACAAAGTCACGAGAGGAAGGTACTACACCGTTTCGGGAAAAACGCCGCAACTCATCGGCGTCTCTTCTGATATCGTATTGCCGGGTTTCCTTTCCGAATTGGAAATAGGGGAAAAATATGCTAAATATCCTCTTGAAAATGACTCCATTAAAGAAAATTTTGATGATGATCTTTCAGATGTCCCTTATGCTCAGCGACAAAGAATTCGGCTGTTATACAAATTCAACCTTCAACCTCGGTTAGAGACTTATCAGCCCTATTTGGATAAGTTAAGAACGAATTCAGAATACCGGATTAAATATAACAAGAACTACCAAGCTTTTCTTAAAGAGATCAATCAGGTAAAAAATTCCATAGAGGAGGAAACTGCTGAGCAGTTTGGACAAAATGACCTCCAACTAACAGAGTCTTACAATATTATGAAAGACCTGATTTTTCTCATGGATAATAGGCCGGGAGGATAAGGCTTGAAAAAAATCTCATAATGAGACAAAATTTCTTTGTTCCGGTTTGGTTTTCTTTAAACCCGGGTTTTAATCTAACTGCATCTGCTTCGCTTTGCTTATGTCTACGATTCGAGTACGTATCGCCCCCTCTCCAACTGGGGATCCTCATGTAGGGACAGCCTATATGGCTGTTTTTAATTCGATTTTTGCCAAACACCACAAGGGAACCTTTATTTTAAGGATCGAAGATACCGATCGTGCTCGCAGTCAGCCGGAATATGAAACAAGCATCTATCAAGCGCTGGGATGGTGTGGAATTGTTTGGGACGAGGGGCCCGATGTTGGGGGGAATTACGGACCCTATCGCCAATCCGAACGGCTGGATATCTATCGGAAATATTGCCGGCAATTGGTCGATGAGGGAAAAGCGTATCCTTGTTTTTGCACCCCTGGAGAACTGGCAGAAAGGCGGCAAGTCCAAGCAATGAGAGCGGGAAGGCAAGGATATGACCGCCGTTGCCGAAACTTAACTCCTGAGGAAGTCCTCGACCATGAAAAAAGAGGATTGCCATCTGTCATCCGACTAAAAGTGCCCTTAAAAGGAGAATGTGTCTATACGGATGTGATTAAGAAAAGGCTGACATTTCCTTGGGCTGATGTCGACGACCAAGTCTTGCTCAAATCGGATGGCTATCCTACCTATCATCTTGCTAACGTTGTCGATGATCATTTAATGGAAATCAGCCACGTCATTAGAGGAGATGAGTGGGTGAGCTCTACCCCGAAACACCTCTTACTTTACGACTTCTTCAATTGGAAAGCCCCTACCTACATGCATATGCCCTTGCTATTGAGCCCCGACGGGAAAAAACTATCTAAGAGGAAAAATCCAACTTCCATCTTCTACTACCGGGATAGTGGATATCTTCCCGAGGCATTTATTAATTTCTTGACCCTTATGGGTTATAGCATGCTTCAAGATCGTGAGATCTATTCTTTTGAGGAGATTGTCGAAGAATTTAGCGAGGAGAGAATTGGGATTTCCGGGGCTGTCTTTGATCCTAACAAGCTCGACTGGATCAATCAGCAATATCTCATCAAGACCATTCCTGAGGAACAGCTTTGGGAGCGCTTAAAGGAATGGCGGTTCAACGACGACTTTATGAGAAAGTTGATGCCGCTGTGTCATTCGCGGATCAAAACTTTCGGAGATTTTATGGATCTTTGCAATTTCTTTTTCGTTAATCGTCTACCTTATACAGATTCGCTGTTCACAGGGAAAGGATTGACAAAGAAGCAGGCGATTTTTGTTCTTCAAGCAATGATCCGGCTTATGGAAGAGAGCGGACAATGGGATAGCACCGGCATACAAAAAGCCTCTCACGAGGTCGCAACTCTATTTAGAATTAATCATAAAAAGCAAGTCATGCCTATTCTATTTGCTAGTTTAATGGGAAAGCATCAAGGGCCGCCGCTTTTTGATTCGGCAGAAATTTTGGGCAAGGATCTCACTCGCGCTCGTTTTCTAGCATCCATCGAGCATCTGGGTGGAATTTCCAACAAACAACTGCAGATCCTGAAGAAATCCTGGGATAACCGGGACGTAATAGAAATATTTAATGAAGGCTAATCGCTCTCTTTGAAAAGGAGGGCGTCAATGAATTAATGAACCTATCCGTAAATTCATATTCGCCATCTTTCTTCATTTATGGGATCTCTTTTAGCTCTTCTTCTTGCCAAACTTGTCCACGTTTGCTTTCGAAGAAGAGCTAAAAAATCTCAAAAAAATGAAAAAATCCGAACGAATAGCAATTTACGGATAGGTTCATAGGTATTCGGTGATGGAGATGCTTAGTGGAGACATTTTTCTCAATTGCGTGTGAGCATGCACATGCAGCTCATTGGATTTTTTTCTTGCTGATTATGCTAGCAGGCTTAAATGTTCCTATCAGTGAAGATATTATTCTGATCACTGCAGGAGCGTTAGCGAGCACCGGTATCTTTGAGCAAAGTACTCGACTGTTTATTTGGCTTTTCTTAGCTTGTTGGTTTTCTGCTTGGGAAGCTTACTGGTTGGGGCGTCTTCTTGGTCCAAAACTTTTTCATAATAGGTGGTTTGGACGTATTTTGACTCTTAAGAGAATCGAGCGCATCCACAATCATTATGAGAAATTTGGGTTTCTCACTTTTATCGTCGGTCGTTTTATTCCCGGGGGAGTGCGCAATGCTTTATTCATGACATCGGGACTCGGGAAGATGCCCTTTCTCAAATTTATTCTCCGAGACCTTCCCGCTTGCCTATTATCGGTAAGTCTCTTATTTTATCTGGGCTTTCTTTTTGGGGAAAATTATACAATCATCATCCAATACTTCAAATCCTACCATCTAGCGATTACGGGGATCCTCGCTTTGTCTATTTTTTCTTTTATTATCTATAAACTTCTACGCACAACCCGGGTTTTAACTTCGGGCTTACAAAATTTTTAGACGAAGAGCGTGTCTAAAAATTTTGCAAAGCCGAGGTGAAGGAAAGAGATGATTTTTATCAAAAAAAGGAGTAAACTGAAAAAAGTAGATAGCCTAACGTGAATTCGACATAAGAGATGAAGTGGGATTTTTAGATATTTTTTTCTCTGATTTTGATGAGCTTCGTAGGCAATAGCCTTGTGCTATCTCCAAGAAGCGAAGCAAATTCAGAGGGGAAAAGATCAAAAATACACTCATTTCTTACGTCGAACTCACGTTAACCTAAGTTTTCGACCAAAACTTACGTTAGAGATTCGTTTGCATGATTTTCACTATACCAAATGTTCTTTCACTTTTGCGCCTTCCCTTGGCTTTTCTTTTCCTCAACCAACATCTGATGGGTAGGGCAATTGCCATTTTTCTCGCAATGTTTAGCGATGGATTAGATGGCTTTCTTGCACGAAAATATCGCCAGTCCAGTCAGTTAGGAACCCTTCTTGATCCTTTGATGGATCGATTTTTTGTTTTTTTTGTTGTTGGAGTTCTTTATCAAGAAGGCAAGCTGTCTGCGTTGGAAGTGAGTACGTTAATCTGTCGTGATCTTTCCGTTTTGCTGTTCGGATGTTATCTTGTGTTAACCGGCAAATTGACTACGTATCGCTTTCGAGCGATTTGGTGTGGAAAAGTCACGACGTTTCTGCAATTCATGCTCTTTCTGGGACTAACATTTCAGATTGAGATCCCCTCCTTTGTTTTTGTTATCTTTGTCTTTTTTGGAGCGCTGGTACTTGTCGAGCTCTACTTGAGTAAAGAAAAACTTAATGATTTCCAGCATGGAAAGACAAATACATAGTGACCTCGATGTGCCAAAAAATTTAACACGGAGTTTCCCTGAAGGGGCTCTTTTTTCATACATTAACCCCATGGGCGAATTGTTAATGCGTTATGAGACCTTC
>JBAUVX010000382.1:0-3159 GCA_049583465.1 Waddliaceae bacterium
GGAATAAAAGAAAAGATTTTAGTTGGTTCCTGATGGACAATTGCGGACTAAAGATTCAGTACAAGAACTGGGGAGGGAATTGGCTAGTTGATGGGTTCGCATTTCCTTGCCTTTGTCTCACCCCACCCTAATCCCTTCAAAGCTTGCCTCAATGAATGTTTAGGAGCTTGTTTTTTCCCTAATTGCTTCAAAGCACGGGTGCTTTCATGTTCTCTTCCTAAATATTTTTTACAAAGAGGATGGAGTTTATCATTTGTTTCTTTAGTGATACTGATGTCATCAATTTTTTGGAGGACATCAACAACCTGTTTTAAAAAAAGAAGAATACGGGGATGTTCCCCTTTAAAGCACTCGAAAGCAATAGTAACTGCTTTCTTATAGTTCGTCAGAGCTTTCTCATTCTCAGTTAATGATTCGTAACAATAACCGATATTATTCCAGTAAGTCGCTATTTCAGAATGAGGATCGCTTGATCTCATTCTAATCTCAATTGCCTGATTGAAAGCTTCGATTGCCTTATCAAACTCCTTTAATTCAACAAAGCATGTACCAATGTTGTTCGCGCAAGTGGCAAGAGATGGATGAGAATCTCCCGATAGTGCTTTTCGAATATTATAAGCTTCTTGGTGGCGACTCAGTGCGACATCAAACTTTCCCTCCTTAAACAAACAAAGACCCAGATTATTCAAAATAGCTGCTTTTTCCAGTTCTTTCCTCTGCACAAGATGATGAGCGCTTTCAAAATAACCTTTTGCTGGTAGATGATGTCCCTCTTCAAAATAAGAATGACCAATATCATTTAAGAAATGGGGTTTTTCAGGGAAATTGTCGCCTCCTATCTTTTTCCTAATTTGACAAGCGCGGTTAAAATAATTGCGGGCCTGCGGATAATCCCCTAACTCATAGAAACAACGGCCATGGTGATGTAAACTTGTTGCAAGATCAAGGGGATTTTGCGGAAGTCTTTCCCAAAGTTTAATCACTTTTGTATTCTCTTCTTGGGCCTCTTTAAACCGACCTAAATTAATCTGGCATTTGACAATATTACTTTGGGTAATTGCTATCTCAAGGGGACGCCTTTCCTCAGCCTTTTCCCAGAAGTTAAGCAGTTCTCGATAAATTTTAAGAGCTTCATCGTATATCCCTAATTTATACAGTCGATAGGCTTTTTCACTATCGTTACCAGCGGTCTCCTCGCTAGAGAGCAAATCGGTTTTTTCCTCGTCGGAATCATGGTAAGGTGCAGAGTTGTAATCACCATAAGGTATAGAACCACGTGAGCTTAGAGGTTGCATCGTTTTTCCTTTTGATTAAGTTTTCTTCTTTCTTAATTGCCTAAATTGTGCGACATCAAGTTATCATATTCATTTTAAATTTCACAATCCCTATTGATGAAAAGCAGGGGTGCCCGTGAAATAATTATTTTAGTCGATGTTTGGCATATTTTCTTTCTCTTGATTTTTGGGGGCAAACTGTAGCGTATCGGACACCCTATTCCGCTTCTTAATCTTGTAAATCTAGTACCCAACCATAAAAGTTTTTAAAAAATGTTTGAATAGTGTTTCATATCTATCTTTCACATGGAGGTAGCTATGAATAAAAAATGGTCCGTTCACCTTAGAGCAGAGGAAAGGATCGAACTTGAAAAGATTGTTAAAAAAGGGAAATCACCTGCACGGGTAATCAGAAGAGCACAAATGCTGTTATTTGCAGATGAGGGAAAGACGGATCTCGAGATCTCTTCTTTGCTTAGATGCAGTGAACCAACCGTTTATAGCACGAGAAGAGCCTATTGCGAACATGGATTAAAGCAAACATTGAATGAAAAAGCGAGAAGCGGAAGGCCTGAGAATTTGGTTGGGAAGGCCAAAGCCCACTTACTCGCTCTTGCATGCAGTGAGCCCCCTGAAGGGCGCTCGTGTTGGACAATGCAATTGTTGGCAGATCGCTGCGTTACATTGGAGTTGACGGACTCGATATCAGATGAAACGATTAGAAGAACGTTAAAAAAAACGAAATAAAGCCCTGGCAAGTCAAGAGCTGGTGCATTCCGGAAGTGGATTATGAATACATTTGTCGGATGGAAGATGTTTTGGACTTATATGAAGAACCATTCGATGAAAAGAACCCGGTTGTGTGCTTCGATGAAACACCGGTACAACTGATCGATGATGTGCTAGTGCCGATCTCTGCGGCTCCCGGACGGATTAAACGCCGGGATTATGAATATGAGAGGAAAGGAACGAGTAACCTATTTGTTTTTGTGCAACCATTGGGAGGTTGGCGTGAAGTTAAAGTTACGGATCAGCGAACCAAAAAGGATTTTGCTGAATGCATGAAAGACCCGGTAGACAGGCATTTTCCTGAGGCAGATAAAATCAGGGTTGTCATGGATAACTTGAATACGCATAAGTTGGCTAATCTTTATGAAAGGTTTGAACCCGAAGAAGCGAGGAGGATCATTAAGAAGTTGGAGGTACACTACACACCAAAACATGCGAGCTGGCTGAATATGGCAGAAATCGAAATTTCTGTTCTTGGTGGGCAGTGCCTCAAAAGACGAATAGCTTCAAAGGAAGTTCTGAAGAAAGAAATAGTCGCGTATGTATCGGATAGAAACTCGAGAAGAGCGAAGATATTGTGGGGATTTACCACTCCAGATGCGCGCTTGAAAATGAAGAGGCTTTACCCATGAAAACTTTTATGGTTGGGGCACTAGTGGAAAGAAGTTTAGAGCAAAGCTCAACAACGTCAAAGCCTGGTGCAAAGCAGAAAAGAACAAGATTAAGTTGAATGAAATATGGAAGACATTCAGGGCCAAAATAAGAGGCCACATCCAGTATTATGGGGTATCCCATAATACAGATAAGGTGGATGAGTTCATAGATCGAGCGACGAAGATCTTGTACAAATGGCTGAACCGGCGAAGTCAAAGGAGATCCTTTGATTGGGGAAAATTCAACAAATTCATAAAGAAGTATCCTCTACCGAAGGCTAGAGTAGTGTACTCGCTTTTCTGACGTATCCATGTAGCTAAGGCGCCGTAAGTAAATAAATATTACGTTTTATGTCGTGTGTGGCGAAATGATATAATTCCATTCACCATGAAATTCTTTATGAATAATCGCAAGAGTATCGAATTCTTGTTTTGTTACCTTC
>JBAUVX010000383.1:0-3940 GCA_049583465.1 Waddliaceae bacterium
TTTGGAAGAACTCGGTCTACCCCATTCAGCCTGATGATAAGTTTTTACAAAAGTCTCCCTATACTTTTGATGTTTCTGCGGTAGAGCTGTTTTTGGTACATTGGTTTGGAGGCTCTGTAGTCTTTGCAAATCCCGGGGGTCATAAAGATCCTGATTATCTAAAAAGCATTATAGATAATCAATCCATTACTATGATTCACTTTGTCCCCTCAATGCTAGATGTTTTCTTAGATACGTTAACATCTGAAAAAGACAACTTACCCAAATTGCGGCTGGTTGTGTGTAGTGGCGAGGCATTGCAATTTCATACTGTTAAAAAATTTTACGAAAGAATAAAAAACACCAAACTATATAACCTTTATGGCCCAACCGAGGCCTCAGTCGATGTGTTAATGTATGACTGTAAAGAGATCAAAGGGAATGAAGTCTATATCGGCAAACCGATCGCAAATACACAAGCGTATGTCTTGGATGAAAATAGGATGCCCCTACCTGTAGGGGCTGTTGGCGAACTCTATATTGGAGGGGTTCAGCTTGCTAGAGAATACATCAATCAGCCGAAATTAACTGCAGAAAAGTTTGTGATTGGACCCTTTCATTCTCAACAAAGGCTTTATAAGACAGGCGATCTTGTTAAATGGATGCCTGACGGCAATATTGCCTATCTTGGGCGTAATGATAATCAGGTCAAAATGAGAGGGTATCGCATCGAGTTAGATGAAATTGGAGCGGTTTTATCTAATCATTATGAAGTGAACCAGGCCGTTGTAGAAGTAAAAGAGTACGGTGGCAGTCAGCATTTGGTGGCATATTGTGTCAAAAAATTAGAGTTGGATGAAAGCGACGAAAAGGACTTTGTCACCACATGGGGAACCCTTTTTGACTCAGAGTATGCTTCAATGGAAGGGACGGACATTCGGCTGAATGTCAAGGGGTGGAAAAGTTCTTATACTGGTTTGCCTATTAGCCCGGCAGAAATGCATGAGTGGACCCATGAAACGGTTAAAAGGATTCAAGCATTAGGAGCAAAGGTGATCTTGGAAATCGGAAGTGGAAGTGGCTTAATTTTATTTAATATTATTGATCGCTGTGAGAGATATTATGCCACGGACATTTCCCAAAATGTCATCACTTACACGGATAAGATCGTCAATCAATACCAATTGCAAGATAAAGTCGTGACAGCCTGTTGCGTCGCTGATGATATCCCTTACGAAAAATTTCAGAAACCCTATGATACAGTTGTCATTAATTCTGTGGTACAATTATTTCCCAACATCGATTACCTTGAGGGTGTCATCCTAGAGGCTATTGCCTATATGGGTGACAAAGGTCAGGTGTTTATTGGTGATGTGAGAGATTATCGACTCCTGCATTGTTTTCACTTTTCTGTCCTTAAATATAAAAATGGGGAAACGACAAAGGCTGAAGTCGATCACTTTGTAAGAAGGGAAAAAGAACTTTTAATCTCTCCGGCATACTTTGCTTATTTACAAGCCACAATCCCGCATATCACCCATATTGAGATCATGCCGAAAATGGGCATAGCCAACCACGAAATGAACATGTTTCGTTATGATGTTGTACTCCATATTGATAAGAAAGGGAAATTAAACAGGGATTCAGAGGTCACACCAATAGAACATGGCGATTTTGTTTTGGTAGAAGATTGTCTTTCCTATATGGACTCGAATCCAAAAGATATCCTCTGTATGAAATATGTCAACAAGCGGGTGCTAAATGATTACACCTCTTATTACGGTCTAAAAATCGATGAGAATCAAGAACCTTTAGGGATCAATGCTATCGCTGAGGAAGCAAAGTTAAGAGGCTACCAAGTCAAATTCTACCTAGATCTTCATGATTCGCTCTTCCTTTGTATTGTTTTGTTTCGGAATAAAAAGGTGAAAGTCAATTTTCCCCGTCAATCACAGCGATCTGATTGTGCCAATGATCCCCTGATCTCATCAAAACTTGTTGAAAATTCCTTTACTCAAAAACTTAAGGAATACTTATCCGCTAAGCTTCCCGAGTTCATGATACCAGAACAGTATATCCTCCTAGATGCTCTGCCTGTGACATCCAATGGGAAGCTGGATAGAAAGGCGCTGCCTGATGTTGGGTTCATTAGCAGCAGCGAATATGTAGCTCCCCGAAATGAATTAGAATCACAAGTCCATGTCATTTGGGCTGATTTGCTTGGTCTTCCCGGGGAAAAAGTGAGCATTGCCGTTGATTTCTTTCGACTTGGAGGGAACAGCATTCTCGCGATCAAATTAGCAAATCAATTAAGTAAAAATCTTCAGCAAGATGTAAAAGTTTCCGATATCTTTACTTATACAAGTATTGAGAAGCTGGTACAAAGTTTAAGCGGCGACAAGCAAAAGAAAATCTCTATTGATAAAGGCGTTTTTACTAAAGTCAAAGAGCAAGTTCTCTCTTTTGCACAAGAGCGTTTATGGTTTATCCAAAGATATGAAAATGGGACTAATGTTTACAATATCCCCATGGTTTATCAACTCAATCACAAGGTAGATGACGACGTCTTGAAGCAAAGTTTATTACGCATCGTTGAGCGGCATGAAGTCTTGAGAACGCTGGTAAAAGAAGACTTTCAAGGCAATGGCTATCAACAAGTATTGGATTGTGCGGAATTTCATCTTGAAGAGATCAAAGTCGAGACGGATCAATTAGACAGGGAGTTAGATAAAGAAATTAACCATATTTTCGACTTGAGTGAGGAGATTCCGACAAGAATGCGTCTTTTTCATACTTCGGACGGGTGTCGTTTTCTCTGCATCGTCATTCACCACATTGCCTTTGATGGTTGGTCTCTTGATGTCTTTCTCAAGGAGTTAGAGGCTTACTACGCTTTTTATGCTGGAGCCACAACAATACAGCCCCATGAACCCAAGCTCCAGTATAAGGACTTCGCACATTGGCAGCGAAACTATTTACAAGGCGAACGCTTGGAACAGCAACTGAGCTATTGGAAAGGAAAGCTGGAGGGATATGAAACCTTAAATCTAGTTACAGACAAACAAAGGCCGCAAGAAATCGACTATTTCGGCTCGGATGTTTTTTTTAAATTTGATAGTCGTCTATCCACTCAATTAAGAGTTTTAGCCCAAGAGTTGAAAGTGAGCTTATATAGCCTTCTGCTTAGCGCTTATTATCTCATGCTCAGAGTCTACAGTCATCAAGATGATTTGGTTGTTGGAACTCCTATTGCAAATCGCCACTATACCGATATCGACGAGATGATTGGTTTTTTTGTGAACTCGCTTGTTTTGCGATATAAGATATCATCAGAGAGAACTTTAAATAGCTACATAAGAGACATCGCAAATACAGTTGCTAATGCTCAGCTCCACCAAGATTTGCCATTTGAGAAGTTAGTCGCAGAGCTTGATATCATCAAAGATAAGAGCAGACACCCCTTGTTTCAAGTGATGTTCACTGTACAAAGCTTCGGAGGCCAGCTTGAAAATCCGGCGGTACAACATCATGAAAGGTCACAAGCTCAATTAGCTTCTATTATGACACCCTATGATAAGGAGCTGCGTTTATTCCAAGCAGCCTACTTCGATATCACTACATTCATTGATGATAGCAAAGAAGAGTTAGAAGGGCGATTTAATTATGCCACCTCTCTATTTCACCATGAAACAGTTAGCCGGTACATCTCGACTTTCGAACATATTTTAAGACAATTTGTAGCAGCGAACAGTCGCAATGTGAAAATAGGGAAAATCACCTATGTCAATGACTTCGATTGCAACACCATCGTTAATGAATGGAACCAAACAGCGGCAGATTACCCGAAAATGATGAAGGTACACCAACTTTTTGAACACTATGCAGCCCAACATTCTGATGCTAGCGCCGTTCTTTCCGAAGGGCTAGCACTCAGCTACGCAGAGCTCAATAAGAGGGCTAA
>JBAUVX010000384.1:0-3295 GCA_049583465.1 Waddliaceae bacterium
GTGTCCTTTGTGCCTCTGTGTTTCGGTCATGTGTATTTCGTTGGGTGAACTATTTTCAGCTACGGTTTCATATAGAGAAGGTTCGAGCTCGAAATCTTTGGCATCAGGCTTCTCGATTTTGGAGAAAATTGCTATCTCATACGGTGTGTGTCAAACTGAATATGGAATTAGGCAACGAGCCTTTACAGTTTGAAGGTCTCATAACGCATTAACAATTCGCCCATGGGGTAAAGTATAGATATAAAATATTTTTTTAAATTTAGCTCGACTTTGCAAAATTTTTGGACGAAGATGCCGAGAGAGGCAAAATCCGTCGTAATGAATTTTGAAGGATGGGTATTTACTACCCTTACTGAGAAATTCATTTAGCCGGATGAAGTCCCTCTCTGCAGATGAGTTCAAAAATTTTGCAAAGTCGAGTTTAGGACTATAATGAATCGATGGATCCTCTATCCTCTCCTTGTTTTTTTCTTTTCCCTGGGATTTTTTGGCTGCCGCGTTCATCAAAAGGTTAATCTCTCCAAACCGACAGTCTCTATTCCCTGCAAGTATCATCAACTAGAAAAAGATGGTGCTGTTGAACCGGGGGAATGGTGGAAAGAATTTGGCAGTGCAGATTTAAATGCCGTCGTTGATGCTGTCCTGCGAAATAATTTGAATCTAAAAAGCTCATGGTGGAAAGTCGTCCAAGCATGCGCGCAGACACGAGTGAGAGGAGCAGAACTTTGGCCTGAAATCATTACAACACCGGGAATTTTGTACACGATGCGTTCGGGAGGGCTGGGAGGAGCCGCTGCCATCGAAACCGGAGGAGGGGAGATCCCTGCCGGGACTCCTACGACGGGGTTTGCGGAAACGAGAATGGGAACATTTTACTTGCTGTCAAACTCCCTCACCTACGAAGTGGATCTGTGGCGTCGTGTTTGCTCAGGAGTGCAAGCCTCCTATCAAGAGATGTGGGCAACGCGCGAAGATCTCGAAGCGACGGCCCTCACTCTAACAGGGACCGTGGTTGACCTTTGGTTTACGATACAAGAACAGGAAAAACTACTGGAAGTTATCGATCATCAGATCAAGGTGAGCGAGACGTTATTGGAGCTCATTGAACTCCGTTTTAGCCTCGGCGTCTCCTCTTCTCTCGATGTGTATCAGCAACGGTTGCAGCTTGCTGCAGCTAGATCGGAAAAACCTCCCGTCCAATCTCTTCTGCAAACTTCCGAAAATCAAATGCGCGTCTTGATGGGAGCAGCTCCCGATGATTGCCATTTTGCCGTAAAAGAGGGACTTGTCCCCTTGCCTCCATTCCCAACAATCGGCAACCCCATGGCCTTATTGAAACATCGTCCCGACTTGCGCGCTCAGCACCGTCGATTGCAGGCAGCAGATTACGAGGTTGCTTCAGCAATTGCCGATCTATTTCCCCGCCTAGATTTATCCATTGCGTATGACTTTCAAGGAAAATCAATCAAAGACATCTTCGATGAGAAACTCTCGCTGATCCTAGCCGAGTTATTGACGCCGATCTTTGACGGGGGGCGGCGCCGTGCAGAGGTTCGATTCAGAAAAGCGGTCGTTTGCGATCTGTTGAGCGAGTATGGACAACAATTTCTTAATGCCCTCCTTGAGGTCGAAGATGCTCTTGTTCAGGAACGGGAACAGCTCAAACTGATCGAAATCCTAGAAAAAGAAATTAAAATCGCCAAAGCGAACGTGGATCAGTCCCGTTTTCAATACATCAATGGCCTGATCGACTATCTCAATGTCATTGTTGCGATTCAATCACTGCAGGACCTGGAGCGAAGAATCGTGACTGAAAAAAAACAACTCCTTCTGTTCCGTTCAAAACTCTATCGGGCTTTGGGAGGCTACTACCTGACCCATTGGGGCCCTTGCCGTATTTCCTGCCGATGATGCCGGCACCTTCATCAATGCATTTAAATCCCATTTTTGATAAGGGAAAAATAGGTTAGGAACTCATTGGCGTCGATCTACACATGCCCGGAATCAATCACCAAATTTTTTGGATCGCTGTCGTTATCGCTGCCACCATCGTGTTGTCTACTGCTTCCCTTTACTTCAGCGCACGAACAACAAAAGCGGACCCGGAGCCAAAGCCGTCTATCGTCGAGATCATCGTCGCTGAACGGACGGAAGAACCGGTGATTGTCACTGCTTTCGGAACAGTACGAGCCAAAGAGATGGTTACACTCCGAACAGAAGTCAGCGGACGTGTGATCGAAGAATCTCCTAACCTCACGCCCGGAGGCATCGTCCAAAAAGACGAAATTCTCTTCCGTATCGATCCTACTGATTACCTGCTTCTTATCGAACAGGCAAAAGCGGCCGTAGAAACAGCTTCCTTTGAGTTGCGGTTGGAAAAAGGGCGGCAGGTCATTGCAAAAAGAGAGTGGGAAGAGCTGGGCTCCTCTATCAAGACCACGGAGCTTAGCGAAGAACTGGCACTAAGAAAACCCCATTTAAAGGAAAAAGAAGTTGCTTTAGCCTCAGCCAAAAGCCGATTGAAAAAATCGAATATTGACTTAAAACGGACAGTCATCCGCTCTCCAATGGAGGCTATAGTCATTACTGAAGACATGGAAGTGGGAGACTATGTGACACCTCAAAATTCCCTTGCCGCTCTTGTCGGGACGGATCGCTTTCGCATACAAGTCAGCATTCCGGCCGGTAAACTGCCATGGATTTCCATCCCTCATAACAAAGAAGAAAAAGGATCTGCAGCAACAGTCATACAAGATTTAGGCAATATTTCTGTTGCCCGGCAAGGGGAGGTTGTTCATCTTTTAGGAGATTTGGATGTAAGTGGACGGATGGCGCGTCTTATCGTCGAAGTTAAAGATCCTCTTAGCTTGAAAGATCCCTCCTATCGCGACTTTCCCTTGCTCATTGGATCTTATGTCCGTGTAGAAATTGAAGGACCTCCACTAAAAGATGTGTTTATCCTTCCTCGAGAGGCATTGCGTGAAAATGACACGGTGTGGATAAAAAATGCCGACAACCAGCTCGAAAGCCGCCCTGTTCGTCTCGTTCAAAAACGAGAAGATGCGGTGGTCATTGACGAGGGAATTTCCGATGGGGAAGAGGTGATTACCAGCAAAATCCCCCTTCCAATTCCGGGAATGCAAGTGGAAACCGTCGAGGAATCTGCTCAAAACCTATATTTCCACCCCTTGGGTGAGATTTTTTGGAATTAGACCCAGATCCAGTTAGAATGGGTCTTAGCCATTTTTTCGCCTTATTCTAGTAAAAAATATGCTAACATACTCCTTTTACAAAG
>JBAUVX010000385.1:0-3701 GCA_049583465.1 Waddliaceae bacterium
ACTGAGATGTTTGCGGAAAGGAGACTTCATTGAACTTGGTAAATTTAAAAAGGTTCGTATTGCTCCAAAAGTTTACGAAACCAAAATTTAAATTGCCTCTAGAAAATCACTCAACGGGAATTGCTGAGATCTTTGTAATTTTTTAATCGATCAAACGCATCGTAATGACAGTATACAGGAGGACCCTAAACGCCTTGAAGCAGTTTTTAATGCCCTTGATATGGTGAAAAAACCTGCCTGGGAAGATCGACATTCACGAATAGTAGCCAATCTAACAAGAGCCTTTCTTGTTAAACCATCTATAGAAGGGGTCGTTGACGAACTGACTCGGCTAATCCTTAGACAAGGGTCTTATAATAGTGAGGGAGTTCCCCCAAGGTTTGCTGCCCACTCAGCTCTTCAAGCGAACCCGCTACAAAAATCTATAGACAAGATCGATGACCTTGTCAAAAAAATCCGGCTAGGTCAGGGGCTGTTATCTTCTGACTGGGATAATCTTTCTATCGATGAGCAGCATGCACTAGGCTCGAGGATTTCCAAGAATCTCAATGATAGAAATTACTGTAGAGCTGCTACTACGATTTATAGAGATTTATATGGTAGTGCACCTGCTGCTCAAATAGAACGCCAACTGGAGAAGATGCACGATCGTTACGCTTATTTCCACGGAACAAAAAGCGAAGAGAATGTCCTTAGCATCCTGCGATCTGGAAAAATTGATGTAAGGCACGAAGGTAGATTCCCTGGTGCTTTTGTTTCCACTCAGCCTGAAAAAGACTACGGTCCCTACTACTTTGCATTTAAGAGGCAGATCGAATGGGGAAACACGATAAAGACAGGTTGGGGTAATCGTGGAGAGGAGATTTACTGGGCGGGTTTTAGCGAGCCGATTAGCACTGACCCTGACTCGCTAGAATGTATATTCGTTGGCTCTGTTAATGGAGAATCTGAAATCGAAACTCAAGCAAGATGTGAAAGATTGAAATTAAAGATCAAAGAGCAACTCAATAGGGATATTGAAGTCCTTCCCTTAAAACCGATGTTAGATGCTTTCGATAGAGAAGGATGTCTAGTGACCGTTAATCGATGTATTCCCAGACACTGGCCGCAAACCAGAGGACAAAACGCCATGGTTTATCACAATCCACACAAGCTCAACAGAGATTTTTTAACGCAATCGAATTACTAGCCTGTAAAAAAGGGGGGATTTTACCTCCTCCCTCTTATTTAGCGCGAGTTTAGGACAAGAAAATGACTGTCTTTTCACCCTTTTCCCCGCAATCGAATCCTTCTATCTTGGCAATAGATAAGCATCTATTTCCCGCGATAGAGAGGATTCGATAGAGAAAGAAATGCCTGAAAATCCATTTCATTTTTTGATCCTAAACTCGCAGCGCCAAATCCCATTTCGAGCAGAAAAACTGCCACTACCTTACGCTCGGATTTTGAAGGCGTATTAATAACATGTCCTGGGTGCTTCCATCTGCGAAAGTCACCCGTACTGGCGTCTGGTTTTGAGTGAGATTATAAATTCCCGTCTGCATAATCGGGGAATTTTGACTATCGCTCATCATCCAAGCAGCGAGTTGGTTTTGCTCGTCGACCATCCCTTCGAGGGGGTAGGCTTTATCCGTTGTGGTATTATAGTACGTTCCTGCAAGATCGCCTTCTCTGTCCAAAGCAAGTTGCAGGTAGACATTTGAAGCGCCGATTGCTTCCCTATCTTTTGCTAAGGCAAACACTCCCAATGACATCCACTCTGAATCTTGCCCATTTTGTGTTGCCGTCGCAATCTCTTGCGTTTGTTGAGCGTATGTTTGGGCAGGGGGAGTCTGTTGTGTGGGTGTGGGAGCTTGTCCCGTGTAAGTGTAGCTGCTGCTGTCGCCGTAGGTATCATCAACGTAGCTATCGTCGTCATCATAACCGTTCGCATCATACCCATTACTATAATAACCCCCGTAATCGTAATAATATGGCTCTCTCCAGCCGCGGCCGGCCATCCAGCCGGTGACTCCTCCCCATGTAGCCCATTTCCATGGATTCCTATCTCCAAAATTGTAACGGGGCCCATCGCTGCGGTTCCTCCAAAAGTTTTCACCAAACCACTCTCCGCGATTAGGGTATCTTTCACTTATATTGCTACGGAGGTTATCGCCAATTTCTCCCCGTCTTTCCGATCGTTGGGGCCTGTTTTGCCTATACTGATCTAGTCTTTGATTTATCGGTCGACTCCCGCTGTCTAAACCCGGAGATACCGGGGCTCTTTGCAGAAACTGTTGCACGTTGGAGCGTGTGGGAGTTCTTCCCGGAGCAAAGTCTCTTCGTCCGCCCGGACCACGATCGGGGATTCTTCCCGGAGCAAAATCTCTGTGTCCTCCCGGTCCGCGGCCAGGCTGCCGGGCAATTCCCCCTCCCGGATACCTTGGAGCGGCCCGTCTTCTTGGCTGTGTACTCGGGCGAGAACGTCTAGCCGGACCCTGCCGCTGCAGAGAGCGCGGCCGGGCTGATCGACTCATGGAAGGGCTGCGATTCATTCCCCGTCCTGCTCGTCCGCCTCCCATTCGGCCGCCGCCTCCCCCACCCCCTCTAGGTCCAATCGCATCGAGGTGGGGGATAGGGGTTAAGGAAATCGCAAGAATGAACGTGAAATAATGCATCAAATTTTTCATTTTTTTGACTCTAACCTTTCTGCTTTACCACTTTGACGGGGCTGATATTGGGCAACATCTCTCCATCCACTTCGCGGCCTGTCGATTCGAAAGAATAGGTATGGTCATTAATTTGTTTGTAGATGTTGACTGCCGAGGCAGGGCGGCCATCAGGGAGAGTGTAAGCGAGCTCAACGAGCCAGTTATCCCCCTGTTTTTTCCATACTCCCTCGCCAAAGCCGCCGGCAGAATCAAAGACCCATGAACGAATTTCTTCATTGGCAGGGTCCCAGCCGATGATTTGTCTTCCATCGATATCTTTTTTACCGTGAACATTGATCGTAAATTTCTGGGTCAGAAAATTTTTATATGCATCCCATGCATACCGGGAAATAATTTGCACATCTTCATCCTGATCGATCCACTCTCCCACAAGCCAGTCGAGAAGTTGCAGTTGGTCGTAGTGTGTTGGAGGATCAAAAAGATCGATTTCACTAATGCGAGAAATCAACCATTCGCCATTTTGTTTTTTATAGGCGACCTTGTAGTCTGTTTCGGTTGGATCTTTTCCGAGAACCATCAGTTTCGCTATCCCTTTTTCTATGGCAGTGTTTGCATCGGGAAAATCGATCGATTCAATCGTTAGTGAAAGCTCAGCATTTCCTAGCTCTTTGAATACATTGTTAAATTGATCTTCGATGGCATCTCGTCCTTGAACAGTGCTTCCTGTCAAGGGATTCACATATATCGCCTCTTCAGTCCATTGAGCAGCAAGTGCTTGAGAATCCTGTCTGTTGAATGCATCGGCATACTCGGAAGCTTTTTTTCTGACTTTGTTAGAATCTTCGTTGTTTCCCTCTCCTCCGCATCCTGATAGCATCAAGGTCAACGGCAGGATGAGCAGTGGCCACATCATTATTCTTCTCATGAAACTTTCCTCCTAAAATTCCTTCTTGTCTTAACCACATAAAGGAAAACTTTTTTTATTAAAATAAAAAAAATGAAAACCTGTTTAAGTTAATCGATCTTGTTTGGGTATGGAGAGGGTACTAG
>JBAUVX010000386.1:0-18775 GCA_049583465.1 Waddliaceae bacterium
GTCGGGATGACGGGGGAAAAAGCCTGCGGAGCTGTCTAGGTTGCTAGAAGCTGTGAAACAGGAATCTTTCGCCTTTAGGCGAGAGAGGTTCAACCCACCTATAATTCTTATCGGGTTTTACACTAAGCTGATTACTGAAATCTGTCGCGAAGACCCTATGACTTTCTTTGAACAAGTTACCACCTAAGATGGAAATGGCCTTCTAGGGAACTTCTCCTCACTCGTGTCTTCAAACTCCCAGCAACCGCCAACTTCACGAGAAGAGGTAGTTGAGTTTTTAAAAGAGGTCGGAGTGCTCTTAAGCGATGAAGAAGACTTTCAAATCAACAAGGTAAAAATTCGGAAAAAGGAAGATACGAGCCACAGCTGGTACGTGATTGAAGCTGAGGTCATCGAAAATGCCCGTTTACCCTGCAAGACACTCCTCAAAGTCTACTTTGGAGAGGGAGTGGCTATAATGCTCAACGCAAGCAATACTCCACTCTTCTCCGAAAGCAGTTTGGAACTCGCAGAAAGATTCATCAATAGCCTGGATACTTACTCTGACCATTAAAAAAGACACCAAGAACAAGCCACCCGACCGCTCTGTTTTGGGTGGCTTTTCCTCTCTCCATACAACTATCTTTGCTATGAGAAGCCGAATACTGACTCCCATTCCAACCACATCGGGTTGAATTAATTGTGTTGCTTTTTGAGAAAAAACATGTCATAAAAAAGATCGAATGCAAGAGAAAGTGGCAACCTGGGAGCGCTACGAAATCGTTGAGCCTCGCCAGACGCAGTGTCATTCTTTCGTAAGCACGAGTTTTTCATTGTGCAAAGTGAAACTACGCCGACTTTAGAAAAAGAAGACATCGAAAGAATCTTTCTTGGATTCGCGGTAGAAGCTCAAAAGCAAATGACCGATGACCTTCTGGTTCCCAGAAAAAAGGTGATCGTGCTGTCCGGTCCCACAGCTGCCGGTAAAACAGACTTTTCCCTCAAACTCGCCAAGGAAATTCAAGGAGAAATCGTCTCTGCAGATTCCATGCAAGTCTATCGCGGGATGGATATTGGCACTGCTAAAGTCCCCTTAGCAAAAAGAAAAGAAATTCCTCACCATCTCATCGACATTCGCAATCTTTCAGACAATTTTAATGTGGTCGATTTTTATTATGAGGCTCGGCAATGCTGCTCGGAAATTCATCGAAAAGAAGGAGTACCTATTGTCGTCGGAGGTTCGGGCTTCTATTTGCACTCATTTCTGTATGGCCCTCCTAGCGGCCCCCCTTCCGTGCCGCAACTGCGCAAGTCTTTACAAGAAGAGATGGAATCACTTGGCATTGAGGCCTTATACGATCGATTGCGCAAGATCGATCCACAATATGCGAGTACGATCACTAAAAACGATCAGCAAAAAGTGATCCGTGCCCTGGAAATTATTTCTCTAAGTGGAGATAAAGTGAGCAAGCTATCATGGAAGGGGAGAAAAAAACCATTAAATTTTGATTTTCGTTGCTGGTTTCTCTACCGGCCTAAGGAAAAGCTATATCCCAGAATAGAAAGACGATGTGAAGAAATGCTGGAAGATGGCTTATTAGAGGAAGTCAAAAAACTGGAAAAATTGGGAATTAGAGACAATACTATCGCCTCACAAGCCATTGGATATCGACAAGCTCTCGACTATTTGAAAACAAACCGGACTGAAAAAGACTATCAACATTTTGTGGAATTCTTTAAGAAAACTTCACGAAAATTTGCAAAAAGACAGTTTACATGGTTTCGTAGAGAACCTCTTTTTCGCTGGTTAGACCTCGATATGCACGACCCTGAAGTGGCCCGTGATATGGTCCGGCAAGACTTTGAATGTTAACGTGAGTTCGACGTAAGCAAATGAGTGTATTTTTTACGTCGAACTCACGTAATGTTAGCCGCCCCCCGCGTTCTTAACGGCAAGTTTGGGTGGCAATTAGAGTCAAAAAGGAGATCTCCACACTAAAGCCGCAGCGTCTTGCCCTATCCCTGCCCAAGCATGCACGATCAGGGATACTGCAGCGGCGATTTTCACTTTCCCGGAATAGGTGGGATTTAAGAAAAGCAATGTCAAGAAAAGAAACACCCCTGCTTCAAAAGGCCACAGAATCAAGGGAACGCCGAGACCCCAAGCTCCTATTGCTGAAATAACCAGCGATAGGACCGCAACCCAGTAAGTGACTGTGAATCCATAATAGTGAACGTAATAGAGAGCTGCCGGATGGGAGTAGGGGTCTAATTTGCGGCAAATTTCGAAGGTGGAAAACGCCCCAAAAAGTAAAAGGGCATACGACCATCCTTGTGAAGAAAAGACGAGCTCAGGCCGTCCGATCGAAACGATCAACAAGGTGAGAGGAATGATAAATCCCTGCTGAAGCATTCCTTTCACCAGAAGGTATCGCGTCATCCATTTAGCACCAAAAAAATCGCGAAGAATGAGCCAAAGATAACACCCGGTAACGATCAACAACAGCCGCGTCGTTTGAGAAAAGAAAAGAAAAATCGCAACAAAGTAGAAAATAACGCCATACTTGAGATAAGCAAGAGTCTGTTGTGCCTCCCCCTTTTGAATATCTCCCCGTGGAAGAGGACGCTGAGGAAAAGCAATGCAATCTGTATTGAAATCTTTGACATCATTGTCAAGGCGCAGGAGAAATGCTAGATAAAAAAGCAGCAAACAAGAGACTACGAATGGAAAAGGAGCAAACGGTTGCCGGTTTAAAATTAGAGGTGTCAAGGCATAGCCAATGATGGTTAAAAACGTGCTGAACGGAAAAAACCGCTTCTTCAAATAGTCGAGCCACTGATCCATGCCATAAACTTAATGGAGTATAGAGTTTTTTTGCCACGAAGTTTGCAGAATTGCGCCGAATATTTCATCGTTTTCATCAACAATCTCCAAAAGTCAACGGCTGCTCTTCATTTGAAGACACCCTCTGAATACTAATAAGCAGGCCGACTCCCGATAAGTTGGCAATGAGCGAACTTCCTCCTTGGCTAAAAAAAGGGAGGTTAAGACCTGTCGTTGGGAGCAGTCCCGAGACAACCCCAAGGTTGAGAAACACTTGAAAACTCAACAAAAAAGTGACAATCACAGCTGTGTAAAAACCCTCTAAATCCTCGGCATGGTTGGCCAAATAAAAACCGATAAAAGTTAAAAGCATATACAAAACAATCAAGAGAAGGATTCCGATAAAACCAAACTCTTCAGCGTAGATAGCGGCAATATAGTCATTTTGAGCCTCCGGAAGGAAACTCAGTTTCTGCCAACTTTTTCCCGGTCCTTTTCCAAACAGCCTTCCCGATCCGGCGGCAATTTTTGCTTGATGAGGCTGATACCCCTTTCCTCGGATATCAAGTTCGGGGTGTAAGTACACTTTCAGCCTTCCGGAAACATAGGGCAGGTGGGAAGCAAACACCCCCACGGCGACACCCAAAGCCAAAAGAGGAGACGCCCAATAGTTAAAGGGTATGCGCGCAACAAAAAATAGCGCCGCCATCGTCGCTGCAATCACAATAACGGTTCCATTATTCGGTTCCAATAAAATGAGAACCAGGGGAAGACTAAGAGGGATCAGCAGAAAGACGAATTTGCGGAATTTGATTGAATGTGCTCGGTTGTTGACTATCTGTTGTATGCAAGACAGCGGAAGAAGATATTTCACAAATTCAGAGGGCTGAAAGGAAAACCCTCCAACGGCAATCCATCGACGAGAACCATTAACCTCCCGTCCGATGCCGGGGATCAAGGCCAACAAAAGGAAAAGGGAAAAAAAGCAAAGAAGAGGGGTGCTCCACCGCAATAACTTCCGGTATCCCAAGGACCATATCCACAACCCTAAAACTCCTCCGGCAACGGCAAAAGCAAGCTGTTTAAACAACGCCTCATAGGAGCTTCTATTCAACTTGTGATCCAATATCTCCGCGGATGAGGTGCTAAAAATGATCACCAAGCCAATGACAAAAATTACCCCGACAAAGAGCAGATACAGAGTCTTCATTGCACGCGAAGAATATCGCCGGGTTGAAGATTGCGCGCCCGTTCTTCATCTAAATCATTCAGACTCAGCAGCTCGTTAAATCTTACATGAAACTGCTTGGCAACTTTCCAGGGATTGTCCCCGCTTTTAAGGGTATAGTATTTCGGCTCTTGATTGGAAAGGGGCTGCTGACTTGCAGCTACCTCATTTTCAGAATCGCTGCAAGAGGTTCTTCTCCCAACAGGAACGCGAAGGATCTGGCCAACGTCGATGCGGATAGAAGGGAGGCGATTTGCTTCCATGATTGCTTTGACGGTTGTCCCATTGGCTCGAGCAATTTTTTCCAAATAGTCGCCATATTTTACTGTGACTTCCACAAAATCCCCTTGTGATTCTTGAGGGACTTGAAGACTAGAGGCAGCGGAGCTCGCATAATTCTGCAACACCTGATCCAGTTCATCCCGAGTGTTGGCCGTGATTGGAGGCAAAGGGGTTTGAGGAGGAGCGGGAGCTTCTCTATCGGCTGCCGGAGCTGAGGCCGCTATCTCATTTCCCGGCTCTTCCGCGAGGACGATCGGACTGTCTTGATCGGTATGAATGGCCATCATAAAAAGAACGACAAGCAACGCACAGTTAATGAGGACGGCAATTAAAATCGTATCCCTTCTACTCATAACGCAATGCCTCCTTGTAAACGTGAGTTCGACGTAAGAAATGAAGTGGATTTTTAGACATTTTTTCTCCCGGCTTTGATGAGCTTCGTAGAGAATAGCCTTGTGCTATTTCCAAGAAGCGAAGCAAATTCAGGAGGGAAAAGGTCAAAAATACACTCATTTTCTTACGTCGAACTCACGTTTGTAAACAATCCGCTTAAATTCTTCTCCTCGGTGCTCGAAATGATCAAACATGTCGAAACTCGAACCACCGGGGGAGAGCAACACATTCTCTCCATTTTCCGCAATCGATAATGCTTTTAGCACAGCATCCTCCAAAGTGGAGCAAAGATGCAGTGGATAGCTTTGGGATAGTTCTTCTTTAATTTTCTCTTTAGCTTGTCCAATGACACAAATTTCTTTTACTTGATTTCCAAAGGCTTTCTTCCAAAGAGCATAATTCGCTCCCTGTTTTTCCATTCCACCTGCAATCAAGACAACTTTCCCTCTCATGGATTCGACGGCTCTTATCACCGCATCGATATTTGTTGCTTTACTATCGTTGAAAACACTGACCCCTTGAATCGTTGTGACAAATTCAATCCTGTGGGGAGGTTTAACAAAGGTCTGTAATGCTTGGTCGAAATCATCCGTAGCAACCCCCAGCTCGCAACACAGGGCAAAAGCTGCCATGATATTTTCTGTATCATGACTTGCCCTACCTCTATAACGATCGGGCAATAAGTATTCAATATTTTCGTGATGGAAGAGGACATTTTTATCTGTAAATAGGTCGCAAGCGGGAGAGTAGCCATAGGTTTTAGGAACAAAATTCTGAAAAAGAGGCTTAAAGTGTTCATAGGCTCTCCATTCGACATAAAGATCCGCCCCCGGTTTGAGGCATTGGATGATCCGCAGCTTCGCCGCTGCATAGTCTTCCATTCCACTATATCGATCGAGATGATCGGGAGTAATATTCACGATCACCCCCCCATCAAGAACCCGGCTTTGCATTGTTTCCAGCTGGAAAGAGCTCAGCTCGCAAACGATCACCTCTTCTTTAAGTTCATTAAGAACGGAAGTGAGGGGCTCTCCAATGTTTCCCAACACACGAGCAGGTTGGCCGCAACTATTCAATACATGGCCGATGAGATGAGTCACCGTTGTTTTTCCATTTGTTCCGGTTATCCCAACAATTCTCCGAGATAGGTGTCGGCAGGCAAGCTCAATTTCACCGATCACCTCGATTCCTAGTTCCACTGCTCGGCGATATAACACATTCTCAGGAGGAATACCCGGTGAGGCAACCGCTAGATTGCAGGATGAAAGGTTAAGCCTTTCCGGATTCTCAACAAACACTGCCCCTCTTTTTTCGAGCTCGACAAGTTTTCCATTGCCGCGTAATGAGCCTAGTTTGTCATCAAATCCAAGGACATGAGCGCCTCGATCCAAAAGAAAGCGTACGGCAGAAAGTCCGCTGATTCCCAACCCAATCACCAAGACGTTATCCCCCTGCACTGTCTTCTTCACAGGAAAAAGCTCTCCTCTTTACTGAAATTTTAACGACGCCATTCCAATGATGGCTAAAAGTAAACCGATGATCCAAAATCGAATGACAACCTTTGTTTCGGGCCACCCTTTATACTCGAAATGATGGTGCAAGGGGGCGCAAAGAAACACCCTTTTCTTGTTACGCAGCTTGTAGCTGCCCACTTGCACAATCACGGATAGGGCCTCAGCGACAAAAATTCCCCCGACAATGGCGAGAAGCAACTCCCTTTTGAGAAGAACAGCAGACACTCCAATAATCCCCCCAAGTGCTAACGATCCGGTATCTCCCATAATAATCTCCGCCGGATGGCCATTGTACCAAAGAAAGCCAAGGCAAGCCCCCACAAAAGCGCTGAGATAGACAGCTATCTCTCCGCTGTTCTCAATATACAGGATATTGAGATACCTGGCGATCTCGCTATTATTGGACAAAAAAGCAATGATGGCCAAACAGGTTGCGACTAGAATCAAGCATCCTACAGCCAGGCCGTCGAGGCCATCTGTGAGATTGACAGCATTTGAGGAACCGGTAATCACAAACACGATAAATAAAAACCCTAGAAGGACAAACGCTCCGGAGAATTTGATCAGAGGCTCTTTGTAAAAAGGCAGATAGATTCGGGAAGCGAAATTTGTTAGAGAAATCGTTTGATCACGCGTTGTTGCCTGATAGGGAAATGGGTATGCTGACGTTGCATTTTTAGCCCTTTCTTCTCTAACAATCGGAGGCTGATACCATCCACCTGTTTGCATCCAGCGAGCGACAGCGGGGCTTAAAAGATAAAGAGCGATGACGCTGGCAAGAAACACTTGAGCCATCATTTTCTTTTTCCCCGATAAACCCTTAGAGCTTTGATTTTTCAGTTTCATCCAATCATCGCACCCTCCCAGAAAACCAAGAAAGACTGTCGTCACAAAGAGGATGAGAGTAAAAATATTCGTCACATCCATCCAAAAGAACATGGCAACAAGCATCGCGAAGAGAATGAGGACTCCCCCCATCGTCGGTGTATTTTTTTTCCAGGCATGCAGCTCTCCGAGTCGAGGGCACTCCTCTTGGCGGATGGGCTGTCCGATTTTTAGTTGATAGAGCTTTTTAATAAAGCGAGGGCCCAAAAAAATACTGATGAGCAAAGAGGTCACCGCTGCCAACATCATCCGCGTTGACGTATAGCCAAATACCATGGGAACCTTGAATCCCATATTTTCTCGAAGTAGTCGGACAAGAAACACAATCATGGAAACAACTCGGGCAAAACCTTATCCATCTCTAAAGCACGAGACCCTTTCAAAAGAACAACATCTCCCATGCGGATTTCATCGCGTAATAATTCGACAATTTCCGAGCGCTTTTTGCACCACGCAACAGGGCGTCGAGCTTTTTCCCAGCACTCGACAATAGGTTGACACTCCTCCCCCACACACCACATGGAATCGACATAATCCAATGCGTATTCTCCCACCTGCCGATGACAGGAAACAGAAAATTTTCCCAATTCTTTCATTTCTCCTAGGACGGCGATTTTTCTTCCCCACGGTTTCGGGTTGGGCAGATCAGCAAGCGCAGCCTTTACTGATGGGATAGAGGCATTATAGGCATCATTGACAAAAGTGATCCCCTCTCTTTCAACAATTGTACAACGGTTTTCAGGAAGCGTTAACAGTTGCATGGCCCGGCGGATGCGCGGCCAACTGATGCCGAGATTTCTTGCAACGGCGACAGCAGCAAGAAAATTGTGCCGGTTATGACGTCCATATACAGGCAACGCTTTAAGTTCTATCCATTTACCTCTTTGCTCTCGAACCCATAACACCCCTTTCTTCTCCACCAGGCAAACATCGGCGGCCGATGTGTTCACAGAAAATGAGACTTTATCACAACTGCCTATTTTACAGAGATCAGAAAAATGCCGAATATCCCGCGAAAGTATTCCCAACGACGTTTTGGGATGAGAAAAGATCTCGCCCTTTGCCTTGGCGATGCCGCCGAGTGTTTCAAAGTGGAAAGCATGGACTAATGCAACAGAGGTAATCACCGCAATGTCCGGAGGAGCGATTTGAACAAGCCGGTGAATGTGCAAGGGAGCATCCATTGACATTTCGAGAACCAGAATGTCTTCTTCACCCGTTGTATCATTGAGAATAGTCAGAGGAAGGCCGATTTGAGAGTTTCGATTGCCGAGTGAAGAAAAAACATGGTAGTCAGGGGTAAGGAGTGTCGCGATAAAGTCTTTTGTCGTTGTTTTTCCCACTGATCCCGTTACCCCTACGATTTTCACGGCGCGTCTCTGCAATACGATCTGTGCTAATAACTGTAATAACTCGGCGACGTTGTCCGTGTAAATCAAAGGGATAGGCAAATTTGCTCCTCGATAACGACGATCTACAACAGCCGCGACGGCGCCTTTTGCCGCAGCCTCCGGGATAAAGGCGTGTCCATCAACGCGATTTCCTTGCAAGGCAAAAAAAATAGTGTTTGGACTCAAGAGTCTTGAATCAACGCAAAACCCTGAAACTTCTAGCTGATAGAACGAGGGTGTAATTTCTCTGCAATCGGCACAATCGTTCTTTTCCTCAAGAATGCGAACAACATCGCTTAAAATCTTGATACGCATCCTGCCTTTTCACCTTAGGTCTTTTTGGCATTAAGAAGAGCCTGCTCAGGGCTGTCCAGACCCGCTCTCAATTCCATTTTTTTGCTCTTTAATAGGAGGGATAACATCGTTGCCGCATTTACGATAATCCCTCGCTCTTTTTTCAACAAGACATGGTCGTCAGATAAAGAAAAGTTGACAGAGAGACTAGTTCGAAAAGGGAAAATTTGCTACTTATTACTCTTTAGGATATCATGAATACTTCATTAAACCGTTATTTTGGGGAACTTTTATGGATTTTTCGCGAGGAGTCAATTGGGGTCCGGCATTGTTTATCATCATTTATCAATTGATAACAATTGTCAGCCTTCCTTTTTATTTCTACTATGCCGCGCCAACGTTAACGATGGTTGTTTGTCTGATTGTCTTAATGTTTATCAACGGCATAAGCATCACAGGAGGGTATCATCGCAAATTTTCTCATCGGGCTTACCGGACGAACGGATGGGTTGACTTCATCCTCTTATTTTTTGGAACGATGACAGCGCAAGGGAGTGTCTTGCGTTGGGCTTATGATCATCGCGTCCATCACGCTCACGTTGATACCGATCAGGACCCTTATTCCATTAAAAAGGGGTTTTGGTACGCTCATTGTCTGTGGCTTTTGGAAAATCCCAAACCTATCCAGCCTAAAATCGTTTCCGATCTGATTAGAGATCCCCTGATTATGTTTCAAGATAGGTATTATCCCCTTCTCATGATTGCGGCAAACGCTCTTGCCTTCCTTGCTTTCGGCTGGTTATGCAATGATTATGTCGGCTCGTTTTTCTTGATCGTTTTATTGCGGCTTTTCCTTATCCATCACTTCACTTGGTTTATCAACTCTCTAGCTCATACTTGGGGAGATAAACCTTTTTCCGATGAACAGTCTGCCGTCAATAACTATATTATTTCCTTTTTAACTTTTGGCGAGGGGTATCACAACTATCACCACACTTATGCTAACGATTACCGAAATGGGGTTCGCTGGTATCATTTTGATCCCACAAAATGGACCATTTGGCTGCTAAGCAAAATGGGTCTTGCCCATGACCTCAAGAAAATGGACAGCTTTACCATCAAAAAAAGGATGGTTCTTGAGAAAAAACAGGTGTTACTCAATCAAATCAAAGAGCTGTGGCATGACAAAAAAGATGAACTAGAAAAAAATGTCCAAGATATCTCTGAAAGAATTCTTCTCAAAATTTCCGATTTCAAGGCGCTTTCACAAAAATACTGTCAAGCAAAAGGAACAAACGAGCAGCGCGATCTGCTGAGGAAACTTCATGGAGAGCTCAAACTACTGAAAAAAAGTATCAAAGCCGATTGGCGGAGATTAAAAAAACTGTCCCATCATATTATGCGTCTAAAACCTCTGAACTTGGCATCGAGTGCTGTTCACTAGAAACGATGCTCTTGACCGAATAGGACGTTTTAGACTATAAAGGGTTTGCAGTGTTATGGTGGCATGGCCAAGTGGTAAGGCGGGAGCCTGCAAAGCTCCTATCCCCAGTTCGAATCTGGGTGCCACCTTCATTTTTTCCCTATGATCAAGATCTTTCATGCTCTATATCGTCGCAACGCCTATAGGAAATTTAGGCGACATCACTCATCGTGCCATAGAAACTTTGAAAAGCTGCGATTATATCCTATGCGAAGATACACGTCGAACAGGCATCCTCCTGTCTCACTGGACAATTAAAAAACCCTTAAAAAGCTTCTACCGATGGAAAGAAGCAGCGAAAGAAGAGGGCATCATTGCAGACCTTCATGCCGGTCGGAACATTTGCCTTGTGTCTGATGCAGGCACCCCGGGAATTTCCGATCCCGGAACGCGGCTTATCAAGCGATGTCACAGCGAAAATCTTCCTGTCACATCCATTCCCGGAGCATGCGCAGCCATCATTGCGCTATCTTGTTCGGGGATGAACACAGACCGTTTTCAATTCCTCGGTTTCCTTCCCCGAAAAGTCGGGGCGTTAAAGACAATACTCTCCGATGTTTTACACTATCCCGGAACGACAGTGTGTTATGAATCTCCAAAACGACTGGAAAAGGTTCTTCGAGTCATCGCAGAGCTCGATTCCGAAAGGCATGTTGTCGTTACCCGGGAACTGACAAAGAAATTCGAGGAAATCCAACAAGGTCGGGCTGCAGAATTATTGGAATATTTTGCTTCCCGTCCGCTAAAAGGGGAAATTGTTCTACTGATTGCAGGAGAATAGACTCGATTCGGTGCCGGTAGGGGGATCATTATGTCAATTCTAAAAAATTCTTTCGTGGAATCATTATTTCACGGGGGATTCGCATCTTCAGTTGACAGCTAGTTCCGCTTGTCGTAAATTAATCTCTTAACTGATTGCGGATCACAACCGGGATGAAAATGATATTTAGAAATTGGCTTTTTGCAATAGCAGCTTTAATAACCGCTTACGCTTATGGAGATCCATGCTATACGGGTATCTGGGATATCACAACGGGGTATCGCCACGATTCCTTTGAGTGGTCGATAGCCGGCGCTAATGGATTTCCCGGTACTTTAGCTGAGATCGATTGGAAAAACATACACTCTGCACAAGTGGGCACGAAGTGGCTTTTAGCAGGAATCGATTCTATTTATACAAGGTTTGACGGCTACTGGGCACAGGTCGTCCAACCGGATATCACTTATAAAGCATTTCGATCTGATGGTAGAAAAAAGGTAAAGGAAGTTTTTTGCCGGGGCAGTAGAGAAAAGGGAGGTTTTTTTTGCGATAACGGCGGGCATATATTCGAGGCAAAATGGGGAATTGGCGCTCATCTGTGCTCTTGCCCGAAGCGTCCCAAGCGTTATGATATTGCAGCTTTAGTTGGCTACTCTTGCCGCAATATGCGTCTCAGAAGCGTGGATCCAAAACTTGTCTTTGATGATACCAGCCCCTTTAAGAAGGTAAGTAAGTGTATCAGGTGTCTCTGTTATCGGTACAAACCCTGTAAAAGCGGGGGATGGGCCGGATTAGACGGTTTTTTCCGCATCGGGAGATGCTTAAATTTATTTGTTGCTTATGAATGGCATTTTGCGGCTTTCAGAGCCTCCGGAAGCTGGAGATGGCGCGAGCCATCTCGGAAGGTTCGACGCGGCGAGAGGCAGGAGGAGTTCAAGTTGCGATGGAAAGAGTGTTCAACTGCTTGGGGAAATATTGCCACTACAACCCTTACGTATCATGCATGCGATAATTGGTATTTCGGAGTTTTTGCAATGGGTGAGTATTGGAGAAGCAGAAAAGGAGAATACTGCCCAACTGTTTTAAAGGACACAGTCAGCGAATTTCGCGAGGCTAAAGTGCGTTTGCCAACCAAAACCGCAACCTTGAACCCCATTACTTGGCTTACCTACTATGTTGGTGTAGATATGCAATGCAGGTTTTAAAGCAGATAGGGATTAGACCAGACGGCGAACGTCGATCATCCCCCCGGCTTGGGTGAGAGAGGAGATCGAAGAATTGGAATCAGCCTGACGAGAAATGTTAGCAGGCCGAATCCCCTTAGAGTTTGATGACTTTCCGGCACCGGGTTCATTGTCATCAGCGACGGATTGATCCGGTTTTGGTTGAACGGAGACGTGAACCCCTCCCCCACCCCCGCTTGTCTTGTTCTTTTTCTTTTTATCATCCTCAACAGGAAGTCCGACTCCTGAAGATGAAGAGGGTACGTGATGTTCGTCATCAACATGCGCCATGGCACTCGTCACTCCAATGCCCCCCCCGATTGTTACTCCAATCATTAACATCGGAATCAGCCCTAGACCTGCTGTCAGACCGCCAACAGTTGTAACTAGTGCGATGCCAACTGTCCATTTGGCAATCGTTTTTGCCCTTTCAAAATTTCTTCCTTTTTGTACTGAGTCCTGTTTTTCAAGAGTCTCATTGAGTCCCTTTTGATGATGCCCTCCTTCCGGACCTTTGTTTACACTGATCTTCACGTTGGGAGCGGCCTGATGCTTCACTTTCTCTGAAGAGGGAGGAAGAACCTCACTCATCATATTCTTGTCAGGTTGACTATTAGAGACCTCTTGATTTGCGCTAACATTCTGGATGGTTAGACCATTGATTGGAATTGAAGACATATTAGAAGACATCATTATCCTCTCTGTAAATTATTCTATAGAAGCCATGACAAGGTCATGGCTGTTGTTTCAGATAGTGAATTTTTTCCTTTAAATAGTTTTCTATTTCTTTCCAATGTTCACCAAGCGAATGCTCTTTAATGAGCTTTTCTAACTCTTGCCATTCTAAAAAGGCATCTTCCACCTCTCCGTTTGCTAAATAAGCCTCTGCCGCATACCACCTAGGCAGAGGCTGTGCCGGGTCGAGAAAAACTGCATTCGCAAAGCATTTTAACGCCCTCTCGTAGCATTTCATTTGATGGCTGGCCAACCCGTAGGCAAGCCAATAATCAAAAACGAGAGGGTTGAGTGCCGTCAAGAAAAAAAAGACCTTAGACGCATTCTCAAAATCTTTATCCTCATAGTGACGATAGCCTATGCGATAAACCGCTCCCATCGTCTTTTCTGTCAACCCCAAAAAATCTGCCGGAACTCCTTTCGATTTCATGCGGCCGGATAAGGCACCCTCTTCCGTTTGCAGCAAATTCTCTCTAGCAGCTGTCATTTCTGCTTCATAATCCCTCAGGTCATTTCCCGTTAAAACAGTAGGAATTTCAGTCGTAATGATCTGAAACCCCTCTTCAAATTGTTTTTGGATTTCTTCCAGTTTTTGATGCAATTCTCGTTTAACAGTCTGATAACAGCTTTTCCTTAATTCTTCTTCCGTTCTCAAGCCCTTCCCTTTAACGAGCTCCTGATCCACCAAGATGTCCGTTGATTCCTCCACAGCCCGGGTGAATACCCCTTCTTTTGTTTTTTCTACCAGAAACTTTATTTTTTGATTATCATCCATTTTTTAAATCCGCTACTAATACCTTATAATACTATTATATAAAAAAAATTTTTATTTAAACAGTGTTTTAATTTACACTTATTTAGTTAAACAATTTTGGTTTGAGTGTGTTTGTGTGTTTAGAAGAACCTATCCGTAAATCGAAGGCGGTGAAATTATCGGCAGCAAACAGGGTGAAAAGCATTGCATCTTTACAGCTTATCAAGTAAAATTCTACCTTCGACCCTAATGCTGCACAAGCCAGCAATTAGGGTCTTCGGCAAGGACTCAATTCTGTAACATTAGGCGTAAAAACATGAACCTATCCGTAAATTGCTATTCGTTCGGATTTGTTCATTTTTTGAGGGATTTTTCAGCTCTTCTTCGAAGGCAAGTTTGGCATCCAACCAATGAAGAAAGATGGCGAATATGAATTTGCGGATAGGTTCATTGATGTGTCTTGAGAAGGAAATTGATCGTTTGATTGACATCTCTATCGCAGAGGACATCAAGTCCGGCGACATCACGTCCGAAGCCCTTTTGCCCAAACACGCCATCTTTTCGGCGAAGTTTGTTCTCAAGCAAGCAGGGACAGTAGCGGGGCTTCCTTTTTTAAAAATCCTTTTCGAGAAGATCGACCCGGACATTAAAGTAGCAATTTGTCAAGAAGAAGGGTCCGGCCAAAAAGCGGGAGCGATCATTGCCGAAGTAACGGGACGGGCACGGAGCCTTCTCTTAGGAGAACGTATCGCCCTCAACCTCATTCAACATGCCTCCGGGGTGGCGACAATCACGGCGGCATATGTGAAAAAAATCAGAGGGTTGCCCTGTGCAATTTTGGATACAAGAAAAACGTTGCCGGGCTTGCGCGCTTTAGAAAATTACGCGGTCCGGGTGGGAGGGGGAACGAATCACCGCTCTTCTCTTGACGATCGTTTTATTATTAAAAACAACCATTTATATTTTCTTGGCAGCCAATCCTCGACTCCAATCAAAGATGCTGTCAATCTTGTCAAAGCACATCGCCCCAATCTAGCGATTGAAGTGGAGATTTCACGCTGCGAACACCTCGATGCTGTTTTAGAAACAGGGGCGGATGCGGTCATGCTTAGCCGTATGACGCCGCAACAAATTCAGGCTTGTATGAGAAAAATCAGGAAAACAGACAAAAAAGCATTTGTCGAATCATTGGGAACCATTACGCTGGATACCGTAAGGGTCTATGCAGAAACAGGTGTCGATGGCATTTCTATAGGATCTTTAACGCATTCCGTTCTCGCTTTGGATATCGTCATGAGGTTAAGCTAATGCGGGTTTGGACGAAAAAAATGAAAAAAAATTTTTTCTCTCTTGGGGTTTGTCATCAAGAAAAATAGATGCTGATCTATCGGTAAGATGACAAGGTTCAAGAAAGAAAAAAATGGCAAAAAGGCATTCACTTTTTGACCTAATGTGCGCGATAAAACAAGTGTAACTTTTTAGAGAAAAAGGAGAATAAGCACAATGACAACACCAAAAGAAATCATTTTTGAGGAAGAGGCCCGCGACGCCCTCCTGTCAGGAATTAAAAAACTTGCCGATGTCGTTGCAATCACTCTAGGTCCCAAAGGGAGAAATGTTGGTTTAGAGCAAAGTTGGGGACCCCCTACAATCACCAATGACGGAAACAACATCGTCAAGGACATCATTCTCAAGGATCAGTATGAAAACATGGGAGTCGCCATGGCTCAAGAAGTTGTCCAGAAAATCAAAGATAAATGTGGAGATGGGACAACAACGGGAACACTCCTGTTGAGAGCTCTAGTTGAAAGCGGAGTCAAAAACATTGCCTCAGGTGCGAGTCCGATCGGTCTCAAACGGGGAATGGAAAAAGCCGTTGAAGCCATCGTTGCAGAGATTAAGGCCATTGCCCTTCCTGTCAAAGAATCTCGAGAGATTCGCAATATTGCTACGGCTTCTGCTTCCGGTAATGAACAGGTCGGAGAAATCATCAGCGAGGCCATGGATAATGTGGGCCACAAAGGGGTGATCACGATCGAAGAAGCTAAGGGAACAGAGACCACGATTGATTTTGTTGAAGGAATGGAATTTGACAGAGGATATCTGAGCGCCTATTTCTGCACGAATCTCGACAAGCAGATCGTGGAGATGGAAAATGCCCAAATCCTTCTCGTAGATAAAAAAATTTCCAACATCCATGAAATCCTTCCAATTTTAAAAACGATTGCCACATCGGGAAATGAGCTGCTTATCGTCGCCGAAGATATTGAAGGCGATGCCCTCTCAACCCTCGTCGTCAATAAAATTCGCGGCACTCTTAAGGTAGCAGCAGTGAAATCTCCCGGTTTTGGCGATCGACGGAAAGCACTAATGCAAGACATTGCCGTTTTGACAGGTGCAACGGTTGTCACGGAAGAGACGGGAATGTCGCTGCAAGACATTTCCTCGGACCTCTTAGGCTGTGCAGAGAAGATCTCCATCTCCAAAGAAAAGACCCTAATTGTCAATGGCGGCGGAACACCTGAGGCAATTAAGGCCCGCAGCAAACAAATTGAAAATGAGATAAAAAGTACGACAAGTTCCTACGATAAAGAAAAACTGGAGGAACGCAAAGCTAAGCTCAGCAATAGCGTTGCAGTCATTCGCGTGGGAGCGGCAACCGAACCTGAACTCAAGCAGAAGAAACAGATCTTCGAAGATAGCTTGAACTCGACAAAAGCGGCAATTGAAGCCGGTATTGTCCCCGGAGGAGGTATCGCCTTATTGCAAGCGAGGAAAGTGATCAATACGCTGGCTTTTGAAGGAGATGAAAAAATTGGAGGACAGATTGTCAAAGAGGCCTGTGAAGCACCTCTTAAGCAAATCGCTTCCAATGCGGGGCGCAACGGCTCGATTATCCTCTATGAGGTGGAAAAAGCCGGTGAGAATATGGGTTTCAATGCTCAGACCGAAGAGATTGAAAACCTGTTGACGGCAGGAGTCATTGATCCGGCAAAGGTTGTGATCAACAGCCTTATCCATGCGATGTCCGGAGCAGGCATTATCTTAATTTCCGAAGCGTTAGTTGCCGATGCGCCGGAAGAATAAGAAGAGGACTGGAAGCGGCTAATTTCTGAAAGAAAATCATCGAGAACACAGGAAAAGCAGGTCTTTTCCTGTGTCTCTCTTGCCAAGTACCAAGCATTTTATTTATTAACTTGCTCTTCTTTTGTTAAGGATGGTTTTTGGGCGCCGAGGAAAGGGGATGAAGCGCTCCTCCTTTCTCAACACTTCCCTTGGAGTAGACGGTGATTTTTTGACCGATTTGATCACTTTCTTTTGTACAAACTTGCGATGATGTCTCGAATCTTTCATAAGCACCCCCTAGTTGTTTTCAAAGGGAGAAAGAACGGTATTAGGTTAGAAAAAAATGGAGTAAATTACCTCTTCTCCCCTTTTCATTTTATCAAAAAACCATGATTTTTGCAAATCATGCGGAGAAATCAGCAGGGCACCAAGCATTAAAAGAGATTTTTCGCTGTCCCGGCCTGTGGATGAGTCGATCGTGATGGATCCTCAGGTCGATATCGACGATGTACGTTTAAATGAAGAAAGACGGCGAATATGAATTTACGGATAGTTTCACTATTTTGGAACAGCAAGATTACAATGGTTATAAGCAAAGGTAAGATAAATCGCCTGTGGATCGGGAGATTTCTCTTCAAAAGATTTCGATTTCCCTTCGTACTGCAAGTAAATTGGCACAATGGGAATGGGAAGGCTACGATTGAGAGCTTCGATTTCTTCTCCTCCCCCATACTGCTCTTCTTTAAAATCTTCCATTTTTTTTAAATAGTCGTCCACACTCAGATAATGGCTTTTGCTAACCTCCTTTTTGAAGCTATCCCCTCCATTGATTCGATTATCGGCGCAGGCGAGATGACGCAAAAACTTGACGAGGGCATCTGATTTATCTTTCGTTCTCATTACCTCTTCCACTGAGGTCTTACCCGTAACCACCTCGTCAAGGATCTGTTCGAATTTATGCATTTTCGTTTCTAAGTTTTTGTCGTTGAGTTTATGATTAACTTTCTCTTTGAGCTGTTTCACAGCGTCTTGAGCATTGCCGAGACTGTTTTGACAATGATAGAGCAACCCTGCAGCAGCAGCTCGAAAGAAACAATGGCCGTCTGCCTTAATTTTTTGAATCGCAAATTTATCTTGCAGACTTTCGTAGCCTGCTTTTATATTCTCATCGCCGGCGTCTTTGGCTAATTCTTTCGGGGAAACTTTCTCACCCATCAAAGGCTCTGATTTGGGAGCGAGAAACTGCTTCATCTGGTGGTCAATTTTCTCTAGTTGATCGGTCAATTCCTTGATCTTTGTTGCGTTGAATTCACAGGTTCTTAACCGGTTTATGTCTTCTTTAAAAATCTGGATAAACCCATAATCCGGCATCTCTACATCTTGATCAGCTTTTCCGCTTCTGACTTTTTCTACCGATTCTCCCAGAATCTCTAAGTTATGCTGAATGTCGCTGTAACGATTATTTCCTTCAACGTTCATAATTTATCCTCAATTATTATTACTTTTTTCTTTAATTATACTTAAAAAATAAATAAAATATCAAATTTTACTAAAAAAGATTGTTCCGGATAACCATCAAGACACAATATGGATTTCGCTTGGGAAGTGAAGACGAAGCTCTCGATCTAGGAATGACATGCATTCTGCATCCCGATTAAAATCAATTTTTTTGTGATGATTGACCGTCGCCACACCAGGGTAATCGCTGAAGGGTAGACAAAGAAGGATCTTACTCAATAAATCATTCGGGAATGCCCTATGGCTTTTTCCACCATCTCCACCCACGAGGATTTTTTCTGTATGAACATGGGGATACCATTCTTAACTCCTTTATTAACTAACCCCATGGGCGAATTGTTAATGCGTTATGAGACCTTCAAACTGTAAAGGCTCGTTGCCTAATTCCATATTCAGTTTGATACACACCGTATGAGCTAGCAATTTTCTCCAAAATCGAGAAGCCT
>JBAUVX010000387.1:0-5180 GCA_049583465.1 Waddliaceae bacterium
AGGAAAAAACTGACCACAAGATTGCAAGAAAGAATTAAAAATCGTCGTAAAGACGACAACCATAAGCTATCTCGGAAACTTATAGAGAAATACGACACCATCGCTTTTAGCAAAGATAATATCAAAGAAATAGCCAAGAAATACGGAAGATCAGTGGCAGAAAGCAGCCACTACCAACTTCGTTCTATGTTGTCATACAAGTGCCGTGCAGGCGGTAGGACGTACATCGAAGTTGATTCCAAAGGTTCCACCATGACCCGTTCGCACTGTTTGGCCAAAACAGGTCCGACAGGAAAAGCAGGCTTGTCGGTAAGACATTGGGAGTGTACAGAATGTGGTATTCTACATGATCGCGATCAAAATGCTGCGATCAACACTCTCCTTGCCGGGCTCGGAACGAGCCTCGAAAGGTGCGCGTGAGCCCCGTCCGGAATCCCCTGGCTTTAGACATGGGGAGGTTCAAAAGTCATGTCTTATTTTTCCTCCGTATTTTCGTTTGCATTGTCTTTGCGGGTTTCCTGCTTTATGCTTATATTGATCAGAACAATGACTTGACGGCAATACAGCAAACACTCCCTGCATTGAAGAGAGAAGTCGATGCCATTCAGTTAGAAAATGAACGGATGCAATATGAAATTGATCGATTTGAAAACCCCGCGTATTTACTGGAGCGATCGCGTCAACCCGAATTTCATCATCTAAAATATCCTTATGTGCGCGATGTCATTGTCCTACCGCAAGGGACATTGGAAAAGAAATAATGACGATAAAAGATCGAAGATGCCTTGTGGTCATTGCCTTGGCGACTTTTACCCTCTTCTCCATTTTGATCTTTCAGTTTTATACCATCCAAATCATCGATGGAGAAAAATGGACGCGTGTTGCTAGCAGGCAGCATTTTTTTGTTGTCGAAGAACCCTTTAAGCGAGGAACTTTTTATTCCAATACCTCTCTCAACCGACGGCACCCCGAAAAACCGAAACAACTTGTTCATGACATCGAGACGTTTCATCTCTATATCGATCCCCTTTCGATTCCGGAAAACCATCGTGATCTGATCGCACAAAAACTCATGTCTATCTGTCAACCAAAGAATGAGGCAGTCTTTCGCAGTCATTTTGCTCGCAAATGCCGTAGCCGCAAAGTAGCGATGTGGTTGGATCGTCAAAAGAGAGACGCCATCCTGGCTTGGTGGGGTCGTTACTCTCGTTCTCATCGGATTCCACGGAATGCCCTGTTTTTTGTTGCAGACTATAAACGTTCGTATCCTTTTGGAAAATTATTAGGACAGGTTCTCCATACGATTCAGAGTACCAAGGATGAGCGGACAAAACAGGCCCTTCCTACCGGAGGGCTCGAAAAGTATTTTCATTCTTATCTTATAGGCAAGCAGGGAAAAAAAATCCTCAAACGTTCTCCCAGTCATGCCTTTGAAACCGGCACCGTGGTGAGCAAACCGGAAAATGGGGCGGACATCGTCTTGACAATCAATCACTATCTGCAGGCAATTGCTGAAGATGAACTGGAAAAAGGGGTTGAAAAATCTCGCGCTAAGGGGGGATGGGCAGTGATGATGGACCCGAGAACGGGTGAAATTTTAGCCTTAGCGCAATATCCCTTTTTCTATCCCGAATACTATCAGGATTATTTTAACGATCCGGAAAGGATTGAGCATACGCGAGTCAAAGCCGTGACCGACGCCAATGAACCGGGGTCTGTGATGAAACCGTTGACATTGGCCATCGCTTTGTTGGCGAACAAGGAATTATCTGCCAATGGCGAGCCTCCCCTTTTTGATCCTGAGGAAAAAATGGATTGTTCTCAAGGCCATTTTCCCGGGCGTCGCAAGGAGCTGAGGGACATCAGTCGCGGGGGTTATCTCAATATGAAAATGGCGATGTACAAATCTTCTAATATTTATTGTGCAAAGTTAGTGGAAAAGATTATCGAGAGAAAAGGTCATATGTGGTACCGGAATATCCTCCAAAATATCTTTGGCTTTGGTGTAAAAACAAACATAGAGTTTGCTTCGGAAAGTCGAGGAGTTTTACCCATGCCCGGCAAAGTCCATCCTAATGGGGCTTTAGAGTGGTCAACGCCTACGCCCTACTCCCTTGCCTTTGGGTATAACCTTCAAGCCAATAGTATTCAATTGCTTAGGGCTTATGCACTCTTAGTTAACGGAGGGTATTTTGTTCAACCGACAGTGATTCGACAGGTAGCTAAGATGTCAGCGGAAGGGGAGAAAACGATCGTGATCGACCATACTTGTCCCGAAAGGGTACAGAGCTTTCCTCAAGTTCTCGTTGCAGCGATCGCACAAGAGGTAGTTCAGGCGATGAAATATGTCACCAAATCGGGAGGGAGCGGTCGGCATGCAGATATTTGGGGATTTACAGAAACGGGAAAAACGTCAACGGTACATAAGATCGAAGAGGGTGTCTATTCCAAATCCAAGTATATCGGCAGTTTCATTGGCTTTTCTCCTGTGAGCAATCCTCTGTTTCTTCTCCTTGTTTCCGTGGATGAACCCGAGCGCCGTTACATTCCCGGATTTGGGCACAATCATCATGGAAGCTGTTGTGCAGCGCCTATTTTTAAGGAAATCGCCACACGATCTCTAGAATATCTTGGCGCAACCCCGGATGACCCTTGGGGATACCCTTGCTGGGACCCTCGCTACGATCCGGAGAAGGCAGACTGGATTTCTGAAATACGAGAGTTGCAAGAAATGTACAAAAAGTGGAATAACTAGATGTCTTTGTGATTTCTGCGCGGTCTTTGGTCAGTTTTCGACCAAAGAGGACGCAGCGAGAGCGAAGAAATGCTGATGTCAACGCCGTTTGGAGCGCATGAAACTCAAACAGTTATTAAAAGGGATCCCTGTTCAGCAAGTTAGGGGACCGCAGAATGTGGACATCACCGGGGTATGCGCTCATTCGAAGCGCATTGCTCCCGGGAATCTTTTTGTTGCTAAAAAGGGGCGGACAGTCGATGGCGTCAGTTTCATCCCGGAGGCCATTGCTTCTGGAGCTACAGCCATTCTCACCGATTTCTTTGATCCCACCCTGAAGAGCGTCGCTCAGATCATTCACTCCGATGTTTCGGCAATGGAAGGATTGCTTGCTGCACAGTACTATCAGCATCCTAGCCGAGAGATGTTGATGGTGGGAATCACCGGGACAAATGGAAAAACTACGACATCGTATGCGATTAAGCACATGCTCGACCGCATCCACGGACCTTGCGGGCTCATTGGGACGATCGCCTATCGGGTGGGAGAACGATGTCATCAAGCGGAACTGACAACGCCCGATGTGACGGCCAATCAAAAAATGCTAAGAGAAATGGTTCGCAATCGCTGTCGTTCGGCGGTGATGGAAGTCTCGTCGCATGCCTTGGATCAAGGCAGGGTCAGGATGATTGACTTTGACGTTGCCATTTTTACCAATCTCACAAGGGAGCACCTCGATTACCACGGGACAATGGAGAAGTACGCTTTAGCAAAAAGGGAACTTTTTCGACAGTTAAATTCCGGGTCGATTAAGGAGGGGGGGCATCCCTCAATTCCAATCGTTAATGCTGATGACCCACATCATCGCGACATGATTAGTGCATGTTCTGCCGATGCACTGACTTTCGGAATCACGCAATCGGCTGATGTACAGGCGTCTCATCTGGAGTTGACCGCTCACAGCATTCGGTTCGACGTTAACGTTCGAGGCCGCGGGTATCCTGTTTTTCTTCCCCTCATTGGCCGTTTTAACGTCTACAACAGCCTGGCATGCATTGCGTGCGGGGTGGGCCTGGGTTATTCTGTGGAGACGGTGCTTCAGTCGATTCAAAATTTTTCTTGTGTTCCGGGTCGTGTTGAGCCTGTCCCCAATCCTTTAAATTTGAACATCTACGTCGACTTTGCCCATAAACCCGATGCCTTGGACAATGTATTGTCATGCCTAAAAACAATCCATTCCGGACGTCTTTTTGTCGTCTTTGGCTGCGGGGGAGACCGCGATCGATCGAAGCGGCCCATCATGGCCCAAATCTGCGAACTGCATGCAGACTTTTGTTTTGTGACCACCGACAATCCTCGCACTGAAGATCCCGATAAAATTCTGCGAGAAATTACCGAGGGTTTCAGCAACTCTTCAAAATATCTCGTCGAACCCGATCGCCGTCAAGCCATTGAACAAGCCATTCGGCAAGCCGCTCCCGGAGATCTTGTATTAATTGCCGGCAGAGGGCACGAATCCTATCAGATTTTTGCCCATCACACCGTAGACTTTGATGACCGCCGGGTAGCGGGAGAAATTTGCCAAGCGATAAAGGAAGAACGATGAGTCGGATTCTGTGCTGCTGTTTCATCTTGATCATCGCAACTTCTTGTTCTTCTTCTCATCGATTCCAAGAGAGACCGCCCATCGTTGGAAATCACATCGGCGGCGTCTCTCGAGAAACGATTGTCATTGATCCCGGCCATGGCGGGAAAGATTGCGGAGCAAAATCTTCTGCCGGTCATCAATATCAAGAAAAATCGTTGAATTTAACCACTGCGCTATTGCTGAGTCACTATTTAAAAAGAATGGGTTATCAGACTATCCTCACCAGAGGTGATGACATTTATATTCCGCTAAAATTGCGAACAGCCTTTGCCAATGGCAATCATGCTACTCTTTTTGTTAGCATTCACTATAACTCAGCACCCAATCTCCAAGCAGAAGGGATTGAAGTCTTTTATTATGATTCTGAGAAAGACCAACAGCGGAGTGCACACTCAAGACGATTGGCGACGATTGCTTTAGATCAGGTAATCGCAAATACCGGAGCAAAGTCACGGGGGATCAAACATGGGAATCTTGCGGTCATTAGGGAGACGAAGATGCCCGCTATTCTCATCGAAGGGGGATTTGTGACGAATGAAAATGAATTTGAGAAGTTAAAAGATGTGAGTTATTTACAGACAATAGCCGAGAGCCTGGCTTGCGGCATTCATCATTATTTGCATGCCCAATAGCTTTCCGGGCAAGGGGGATGAAAAAAAAACAAATTCAAGAATTGACGCCATGGGCGAATTGCGATTTTGCGATTTCGGTTGATAATGCGCAGGTACTAGTTTCACCACTCATTTAAAGCATGGTTGTTAGTGTAAAACACAGAGACACAGAGAGCACAGAGAGAAA
>JBAUVX010000388.1:0-14311 GCA_049583465.1 Waddliaceae bacterium
TGGCAATATGAGAAGTTGTAGCACTTTCTGTTTCTTTCTGATCCTATGAACCTATCTCACTTAAAGGAGTCTACAATGAAAAGCTACCGTGCCGGTAACTGGGCGGAGTATAACAGAAGTCTCAAAATAGGGTTAGTCTTACAATCTGGGTCTCCGAAGACGCCTCAGTTACGAATTCCCAAAAGGAATAATGATTTAAAGAAGAAAAAACGATGATGATCGGGTAAAAGAGTCATGTTGCCATGACCCAGCCTCTACACCGGCAGAGGCCGGCTGGAGCGCCTTGGACCCTCTGGACTCTTATTTTTTACAATTGGTTTTCGTCCAATCTTTCATGCAGGGGTTTTCTTCCCACGATTGATGAAGAAGGCAAGGAGTGCCAAAAGAAGAGCCGCAAGGCTGCCAAACGCATAGACGTTGCTTAAAGTATAAGAGGTATGATCCAGAACGATGCCCGTTCCAAAAGCTGCAATTCCATAACCCATCAGATAGAAGGCGATGACGATTCCCGCAACAGATCGGGAAATCGAGGGTAATTGAGAGCTGCCGAAGCTGATTGTCAGAGGTAAAAGAGCTGAACAGCCCAATCCCGCAAGACCGATTGTACAAAGACTTAACAAGGGATTTCCGGGATGAAGCTTGCCCAGAAAGATAAAAGCGATCATCGCAACAATAGGCAGCCATTGGTAGACTCGTTGACCGGACAAATAGCGGTCGCAGCAGGCAAAGAAGATTCTGCCCAAGGTGACTACGGCCCAAAAAATCGTTAATGCCAGGGTTTGCATTTGGATCGAAGCTCGCTGGATCTCCCTCATATAAATGCCTGCCCAATTCCCATTAAGCGTTTCAATGACTCCATAGAGCAGGGCAAAAGCCATAAAGACAAGAGCCCTTGTCGGGAGATGCTGCGACGGCCTGTCATCGAGAGTTTTTTCTCCCGGAAAGGTCAATGGCAAACTGAATGTGATTAAAAGGACTAATGAAGCGGTCAAAAGAAGGGGGAGCCCCCACCAGATCCCGAAGGCGATGAAAACAGAAATGAACACCGGTGCAAGTACTGTTCCGACTCCCAAGAGGGCGTTGAGGACAAGGATAGCCGTGTTGACTTGGTTAGGGCGCAGCAGCTCTGCCATCGTATTGATTGTCGGGACTGTAAATCCAAATCCGATTCCAAGGAAAGCGGTAGCGAGAAGCAATAAGGAGTAAACAAATGGTGTTTCTTTAACGATAAGAGCGCTAAATGCCAAGAGGGACATCGACGCTGCATTTGCCAAAAGACCAACAAAATAGGTCGTTTTGGCACCAAATCTTCGACTCATTTTTGAGCTGAACACGGATGCGGCAATCGATAGGATAGATTGCGGAACGAACAGCATCCCATATTGAAACGACGAGAAGCCAAACTCTTGGGGGCTGGTGAAGAGGGTGCTTGCGGCCGGGAAGGCGACGAGGACAACTCCTTGGATGAGCCCCGCCAAATAAATGGCACTCATTTCTTTTTTGTGCATGTTCACTCTTCCGGGGTGTACCCCAATCCAATTCTTGAGTTTGTTTGGGTATAGATCACGGGAACTGGCTTGGCCCCTTTTGTGTTTAATTTGATGGCCCATAGCGAATTCGACGAACAAATGAAAAGAATATTGTTGTCCTTTCCCCCAAAAGTCAAATTTGCCGTTTCCTTGGGCATCAGAATTTTGCCGATCAATTTTCCCGACGGGTTCAGTACGTGAATGCCGTCAAGGGCTCCCGCATACACATTGCCTTTGTCATCAAGACGCATTCCGTCCGGAAAGCCGGGGGAGATTTTTGCAAAAAGGCGCTTGTTAGAAAGCGTTTGGGCTCCGGAAACATCCCAGGCATAGATGGCATGAGGATAATGATCGTAATAGGTGCGAGGTGCTTGGATCGCTCCGCTGTCGATCACATAAAGAATCTTTTCATCGGGAGAAAAGGCGATGCCGTTCGGCATCATGAGGTCCTCGATGACAGCCTGCAGCTCTTCCGTCTTGGGATCATAGCGGTAGACATTATTCGGAAGATAACACTCTTGAGGAAACTGAAGACAGCCATAACCCGGATCGGTAAACCAGACCGTTCCGTCTGATTTGACGACTAGATCATTTGGAGAATTCAGCGGCTTGCCTTGATAGAATCCTACCAGGGTGTTGACCTCTCCGTTCAGTTCCGTAATGGAAACCCGTCTTCCCGTCGTCTCCGCAGTCAGCAGCCGTCCTTGCAGATCCATTGTCTGGCCGTCGGCAATATTCGAAGGGTGCCTGAAAACCTCGGGCTTGCTCCAGGAAAGGGGGTGGATTGCATTATAGGGTAAAATCCCGTGCCATCTCAGGATCATGATGTTGTCGTTAATTTGGTCTGTAAACAGCAGGTATCCTTCTTCGCTGTTGCCTATCTGAACATATGCCGGACCCTCGGTAAATCCGAATCCTTCCGCAAGGTGGAACAACTTGGGTTTGGTTCCCAAGATTTGCGCAAACTCATCGGAATACACTTCAAGTGGAAGTTGTGGAGAGGCCGAAACGGGATAAGGGGGAAAGTTTTCAATCTCAGCGCATAAAATAATAGGTGTTAGAATGAAGGCTAATAAAATTCTCATTTTTGCTCTTATCCTTTCCAAATTTGTTCTGCCAAGGAAAATTTAAACCCGGGCTTTAACCAGATCAAACTATACCCAAACAAATTCAAGAATTGGATTTCCACTGCGCCAAAGCCCAGGGCTTGGACGATCGTAAGAGGCTCTATATTACTAATATTAAGCCTCTTACGATCGTTCAATCGCAGGAGCTTTCGCGTTGCCCAAATCCAATTCTTGAGTTTGTTTGGGTATATAAATGCTTATATCGAAAGTCGGCTATAGACGTCAACGGCTGTGCAAGATGCATCCGTCTATAGATGAAAAAATGATTACTTTACGCATATTGCGGAGAGTGTATATATTCTATTCTCTACCACAACAAAACTGAGGTTGATTTTATGAGCTCCCAAGTCAATCCTGACGGATATTATGATGGATTTCTGGCATTAGAAATTCCACGCGCACCGGGGTATGGTCCACTCAACTGCCATGAATTCTGCGACGATCCACCAATGGGTACATGCCAAGCCTGTTGCTCATGCTGCTGTATAATTTCCGGCTTGGCAGGTATCATAATGGGTCTATCAACGTTTTGTCCTGAGAGGCCCGCCGAACATTGCAGCGACACTTTAGGGGCAGTCGTCACGGCGATTGGCGGCGTTATGTTATGCTGTCCCGTTATTGCAAGATGTTATCAAGTAGCACGAAAAGAATTTCAAGATCGATACTCTGTTTAGGAGAGTGTTGCTAACATAGCCGAGAGGGCGATAAAGTTGTGAATCATATGCGCAAGGTAGGGGAGCACAACATTCGATGTTTTTTCTCGAAGATAGCCGTAGCATACTCCCGAGATGGCCGTTCCGGCAACAATGACGTAATTGCTGAGCTTTTGCGAAGGTCGGTAGTGCGCTGCACCGAATGCAATGGCTTGCAGGCCGACTCGTACGACCTTTGCGCTCGTTGAGTCGACAGCTCCCGGACTCCATTTCCTTTGTGCATAATGTAAAACATCCATAAGGAAGCCGCGAAAGAGAATTTCTTCCATCAAAGGTCCTTTAAGACACCATGATTGATAAAGCGTACCGATTTTGTCCTGTTTTACATAAGCCTGAACGACTTCTTGGTGGTCTTTTTGGCCGGGAATATCCGAAGGATCGACTTTGGAATAGTCAAACAGGTTTGCTATCCAGGTTAAAATTCTAATTTTAATAAAAAAACACGATAGCTGTGCGATCGCTAGAATTTTTAGCTGGGTTCCGATGTTTTCCGTGTTAATCCAGCTTCTGTCGCACTTTGCCGTGGCGTAAAAGGCAAGGGGAAGGGCAACGCCAATTGCCATGGCGAAAGCCCCGCAAAGAGCGTAGCAAAACAAACCCAAAACGACGGAGGAACAGATGCTTTTTGCGATGATAACACGAACATTTTTTCCTTCAAAGGAGTGTGTCCAGGCAAAAAAATGATGTTTCCCCCTTTCAAAGGCTTTGTTCACCTTATCGGCGCCGGGGAGTTGCTCTAGGGGATTAAAATGAGAAAGACTTTCACAGAATTCATTGTATTTAATATTCATAATATCTAACATGTTATCTACCTTTTTAAGCGTTAAATTTTTAAAGTAGGTTATCCGATTTGTAAGATAGTTGCAAGGTGAAAGAATTGGTTGGTTTAGAGGGTGTCTACAAAGTCAGTAAAGATGCCAAAAGCACCTTTTCTGACTTTGTAGACACCCTCTTATGAGGTATTTAGAATCATGGATGGAAAAATCTCCATATTCTAGATACACTCTTATGTGGAAAACATGAGAACGAACATTTATCTGAAATGCCATGATCGGGCATTTTTCCTCAAATAGGCCCATGTCTTCAGGGAAGCAATGGAAATACAAATCCTCCCTCAAAATGTGGGTAGGGTTATGCGTATTGGCTTTAGCCTTTTATGGAGGAATTCGCCTCTATTTTTTGGTGACCGACGGTTTTTGCATCAGCAACATTGCTTCTACATTTCCAAAAGATTCCCGATGGGATATCCGTTCGTTAACCAAGGATGAGCAAACTCTCATCGATGCGATTTTGTCCCGTGAATTTTTTTATCTTGGAAAGGGATGTCAATCATACGTTTTTTTATGCGACAATGGGGAATATGTCCTGAAATTTTTTAAATACCAACGGTTTAGGCCAAAATTTTATCTCTACCGGCTGACGTTTATCTCCGCGGTGGAACGGCTTCTTAACGAGAAGATAGAGAAAAAGAACAATAAACTCGAACGCCTCTTCCAAAGCTGGAAAACTGCCTTTGACAACCTTCAAGAGGAAACGGGCTTAGTTTATATTCATTTGAATAAGACAGACTCTCTCCATAAGAGGACGGTGATTTATGATAAAATGGGGGGCAGGCATGAGCTGAATATGGATGAGATGGAGTTTTTGATTCAAAAGAAGACGACAATGCTCTGCTCTGCATTGGAAAACCTGATGGCAGAGGGAAAGGTCGATAAGGCAAAAGGACTTTTAGCTCGACTGGTAAAAATGGTGATATCGGAGTATCATCGCGGTTTTGCTGACAATGACCATGCGTTAATGCAGAACACAGGAGTTTTTGACGACCAGCCCATCCATGTCGATGTTGGCCAGTTTGTCAAAAATCAAGACATGCAAGACCCCATGATGTACCATCAAGAGCTTTTTAATAAAATGTTCAAATTTCGTCTTTGGCTAGCTAAAAAATATCCTGATTTGCGGGAATGCTTGGATCAGGAATTATGCACCGAAATCGGGGACAAGTTTTTTACGATGAAACACAAGCCGCAGCAAAGATGACGCAAGAACAACTCTCAGCCTTCTCCCAGTGCGGCCAGCAATTGGTCCATTTCCAAGGATAGGTCGGAAAAATAGCGGGGAAAACGAGACCGGATCCAAGGCTTAAGCCGTTTACTAACAATTTTCTTTAACAGTGCCCGTTGCGCGGCCTCATTGACGATGCCCGCGTCGAGAGAGATTTTACCCACATCGAATCGAATGGCTCGATCGTCTACAAAACCGGTGTTGTCCAAGAGATTTTCATCGCGGTCGATAATTCCTCTTTGAAACTCCGAGAGATAGAGGGAAAAGAGCTGCTTCAACCGCTGTTTCGCCTTGTCGACATTTCCTGCCGCTAATTGCTGTGTCAATTCCCGGCAAGTCGTGACGGCCTTTTTTTGGATAGCAAAGACCACGGAATTCACATTGAGCAGCCACCCCCTCCCCAATGTGTTCAATCGGATCGTTGACTGTCCCATCATTTTTCCTTTTTGGTTAGGGGAAAAGCAGAGCAGGCCGCTGTTGTCCCGATCATATGCATAAGCGACGGTATAGCCGTGCAGCACTTTGCGCAACCTGCTCTCTTTTTTTGCTCCCCGATGAAGAAAGAGGTGTTTAAAGGGTGGAATAGGAGGCAGAACGTGGATCGCCCAAGAGTATTGCAAATAATCCGACTTGAAAAGTTTCAGCACGTAGCGTTGGTCCCGGCTCGCAAAAACAAACGTTTGATGTCCATGGCCGAGAAAATCAAATTCCTGATCGAGAATCTGTTGTATGTGTTGTCGGTCTTCAGCACAAGGAGCAGGGACTTCCAAAGGATAAGGAGCATGCATCAAGACATTGCCGGGGCGAAAGTCGCCTGTCAGGAAATAGTAGAGGTGCCCAAGACCCAAAAGCAGTCCCAGGGAGCTGCTCGTCCACAGAATCGTTTTTCTTCCAAACATTGCCATGTTAAAGCTTTGTCAGCCGCGCATACTCGGCGACGAGAGTTTTTTCTTGGTTGTTATTGGTGAAAAGAACCCGATAGGTGAGCCCAAGCGACCCTTCATCGATAGTTCGAATGATCCCAATTCCAAACTCCTGATGGAAGACCGTATCGCCGGTAGACAATGAGGGGGCCTGTTTCAGAAATCGCCGGGTTTGAGAAGAGGGAGGAAGGGGGCGGACGCGTTCCACATATTCTGCGGGAATTTCTTTCAAAAAACGGCTGGGTTGTTGAGTCCGCAACGTTCCCCAAAGGTACCGGGATCTCGAATGTGTGAGATAAAGATAGTCTTTAGCACGTGTCATCCCGACATAACATAGGCGCCTCTCCTCCTCCAACGCTTCATGGCTCCCTCGGGCATTCACGTGAGGAAAAAGATCCTCTTCCAAGCCAACGAGAAAAACAAGGATGAATTCCAACCCCTTTGCGTTGTGGACGGTCATGAGATTGATTCTGTCCTCGTCAGCTGCCGCTTCATCAAGACTTGTTTTAAGAGAGAGCTCTTCTAAAAACCCACTCAAAGAGGGATGCTCGGAGTGCATCTCCCATTCCAAAGCTTTTGTCATCAATTCATTGAGGTTGTCCTTTCTGTCGTCGAACGTTTCCGGGTCGCCCTTGAGATGCTGTAAATAGCCTGTCTGCTCAATGGCCCCTCTCACGAGTTCTTTCAATGAACACGATTGGGCAATGGCTTTGAGCTCTTGGATCAATAGGAGATAATCATCGAGTCCTTTTCTTTGTTTGGATGTGAGCTTCAGAGAGGCAGAGAGCGCATCTCCTTTGAGCAGCGATCGGCAAAAGTGCAAAATTGAGAGATTTTCTTGAGCGGCCCCCTGCCGAATTTTTTCAATCGTCGTCGATCCTATCCCTCGTTTAGGGAGGTTGATCGTTCGAGCAAAGGCAATAAAGTCCGAAGGGGAATGGACCACTTTTAAAAAGGCCAAAATGTCTTTAACTTCCTTCCTTTGATAAAAGGAAATGCCCCCGACAATCACATAGGGAATGCGATGTAGAAGCAGGCGGTCTTCAAACACCCTGGATTGAGCGTTGGTCCGGTAAAAGATGGCCATCTCGTTCAAAGGGATGGTGTTTGCTTCCTTGTAGTCTCTGATTTTTTCTGTGACAAAGCGCGCTTCGTCTTCTTCGGTATCTCCGGTGAAGTGCCGAATGTGTTCTCCCGCTCCTCTATCTGTCCACAATCTCTTTTCATAGCGATCTTCATTGTAGCAAATTAAAATGTTTGCAGGATCGAGGATGTTGCTGCGGCTTCGGTAGTTCTGTTCAAGCCGAACAACTTTGGCTCCGGGAAAGTCGTTTTCAAAATTGAGAATATTTTTTATGTTTGCCCCTCTCCAAGAGTAGATGGATTGATCGGGGTCTCCAACCACGCATAGATTGTGATGGGCGCCCACAAGGCTGCGGATCATTTCGTATTGGGGTTGGTTGGTATCTTGATACTCATCGACCAATAGATGATCCCAACGCTGCTGGTACTGTTCAAGAACATGGGGATGCTCGCGGAATAGCCTGACCGTTAGATACAAAAGATCATCAAAATCAAGAGCCTGATAGCTTTGCAAACACTCTTGGTAACGGGCATAAACCTTGGGAAATGCTCTTTCGATGGCAGATTTTCCGGTGAAGCCGGCGGCATCTTCGGGCCCTTGCTGGCGATTTTTCGCTTTAGAAATCAACGTTTTAAAGGATTTTTCCGCTTTTTTTTCCTTAATGCCTAAATCTTCGACACAGACTTTCAACAGCTTGTACACATCCTCCTCATCGTAAATGGTGAAATCGTTCTTGTAGCCAAGTTCATGAATGGATTCTCGAAGAATGCGCACACCAAGGCTGTGGAATGTAGAAATGAGGACATGGCTTTTCGTCAACGCTTTCACCCTCTCTCTCATCTCTCCAGCAGCTTTATTGGTGAAGGTCACTCCCAAAATTTTCGACGGGGGCACCCCCTCTTCCAACAGGTGGGCGATGCGAAAGGTGACGACGCGCGTTTTCCCCGATCCGGCCCCTGCAAGCACTAATAAAGGGCCTGTGATCGTTTTCACAGCTTCCCACTGTTCGGGATTTAAGTTATCGAAATCTTTTGTCATCATTCTTCTCCTTCACGGGTGCCAAGATTGCCATAGCGATGATAATCGATGCTGACACTCACCTCCCTTAGGTAGTGCAGCAACTCTACACGGCCATTGGCAAGGACGGGGGCAATGATTGCATGGCGCACATGTTCTGCTAAGCAGTGTTTGAGCGGCAATAAGGGAGAGGAGAGGAGGCGGACCCGTTGAAGATCTCCCTCTCTCAAACGCTCGATCAACTGCTCTTCCGTTTCTTCTTTCAGTTCGACTTTCGGGGCAAATTTTACCCATTTTCCTTTGATGGGTGCAAGTGCTTCTTTTTTTCCGCTCGCTTGAATCGGGGTGCCGCAAATCATTGCCCCCGCAATCGCGCGCAAGACATCAAAAGGTTCGTCTTCCTCGGCGATGCGAAGCAGAAGGTGTGAATGGGGGACATAGTACAGCCAATTGTCTTGGCCTAAAATGCAGCTAGGATCGTGCTTTTTAGAAAAATAGTGTTTCCAGTGATAGGTGTAGTTTTCAACACTTGCATGCCAGCACGTTTTTTGCTCGGATGCAAAATCCATCTGATTGACGTGGATGTTGATAAGATTGATCTTGCTCGTGACGAGCTCGCGCTCTTTTGGAAGGGTAGCTTGTTCCTTTCTCATCAACGGCAGCAGGAAGTTCGGACCGCCGACTTTGGCTCCCGCGCCAAAACAGCTCTCTTTGCATCCCCCGAAAGGCTGCCTCCGGACGATCGCCCCTGTCATCCCCCGATTAATGTAGCAATTTCCTGCTTGAATGTGTTTGAGCCAATAGCGCCGCTCCCGTTCATCAAGGCTATGGAGGCCGGCCGTCAACCCATATGGGGTGCCATTGGCGAGCTGAACGGCATGAGCGAGATTGTCTGCATGCATGATTCCAAGGACGGGGCCGAAAAGCTCGTGTTGATGGGTGAAGCTCCCTTCTTGGACGCCGAGTTTGATTCCGGGGGTCCACAGGTTGGGATGATCGGGAACTTGCCTTGGCTCAAGCAGCCACTCCTCTCCTTCCTCTAAGGTCGTCAGAGCCCGAAGCAGCCTCTCATTGGGTTCCCCTATCAGAGGATTGATGCGGGTCGCCGGCTTCCAAGCCGACCCTGCATGAAGACTTGAAGCGGCATCTCGCAGCAGCCTCATGAACGTTCGATTCTCGTAGACCTCTGCCTCGAGGATAGCCAAACTACAGGCGCTGCATTTCTGCCCCGAGTGGCTGAATGCCGATCGGACGAGATCCTTGATTGCAAGGTCGCGGTCGGACATTGCCGTGATGATCATTGTATTTTTCCCCCCGCTTTCGGTAATGAGATCAAGGCCGGAGCGCAAGAGGAGCATTTTTTTTGCCGTTTTCGCCTCCCCGGTGAGAATCACGCTTGCAATCCTTGGATCCTTGACCAACTCGCTTCCAAAGGGTTCATCCTCGCAAGGTAAAAACTGGAGAACCTCTTGGCTGATTCCCGCTTCCCAGCACAGTTGGGCTAACACCCACCCGGCGTAGACGGTCTCTAATGCAGGTTTAAAGATGACGCAGTTACCCGCGGCAAGGGCGGCAACGATGCTTCCTAGGGGAATGGAGCAGGGAAAATTCCACGGAGGAGCGACGAGGACAGGACCGACAGGAGACCAACGAATGTCGCTCATTCGGGACAACTCCTCGCTGCTCTTACGGTAATACTCGACAAAATCGACCGCTTCCGACACTTCCCCATCTGCCTCCGTCACGATTTTCCCTCCGTCGGCAACCATCGCCCCGATTAACCGATCACGATGCTTTCTGATGAGCTGAGCCAATCTTGCAAGCAGCCCTGAGCGCTCTTCTACAGAGGTGTTTTTCCACTTGTGCTGGGCTTTTTCGGCCGCATGGATGGCTTTTTCTACCTGTGCATGATCGGCTAATGCAAAGCGATACAGCTCTTTTTTGGGAATGGAAGGGTCGTATCCGCTACGGCTGAGTTGGCGCGGCGGATAGGTTTTCTTCCCAATGACAAGGGGAACGGGTTCGAAGGAGTGTGCGGCCCAGTGCTGCAAAATCTGTTGTCCCCACTTCCGATTTTGGGGCAGCGACCAGTCGGTATCGGGTTCATTGCAAAAAGGTGCGGAAGGGTCGGGAACATCCGATTCATTCAATCGATTCTGGGTGCGCCGAGGGTGCATGCTGATCCCATCGACCGCGTGGCAGGCCAAGGAAAATTGATGAGCTTGATGGTGCCACTCTTTGGTTTGGGGAAGGAGATCAAAAGAATGGCGGAGAAAATTGTCGGGGGCGGAGTTTTCATCCAGGCGGCGCAGGAGGTAGGCTAAGGCATTGTGGAAATGCTCTTTTTTAGCCGCCGGGCAGTATAGGCGCGGTGCTCCGTCTATCTGTTGAATCACGCGGCGGACATGGTCGGCCACTCCTTCGAGGAGTTCGAATTCGACCTCCTTTTCCACTCCCATTTCAGAACGGAGCAGCAAGGCGTAGGCGATATCGAAGAGATTGTGGCTTCCAATGCCGAGATTTGCTGCACAGGCATGTTCCGGAAGACACCCGTAATGGAGCATGCGCTTAAAGTTGGCATCAACATCAGCTTTTGTCGTGTAAGGAGCTTGGGGCCATCCGCGTAAAGAGGCTTCAATTTTTTCCATCGCCAAGTTAGCCCCTTTGACAAGGCGAATTTTGATTGGGGATCCGCCGTTGGCGACGCGCTGCATTGCCCATACCGTCAGTTCTTGTTGGAGGAGGTAGGAGTCGGGCAAGTAGCTTTGCAAAACAATCCCTGCACGATGGTGGAAAAATTGAGGATCTTCCAATACGGAGCGGAAAACGGCGACAGTCAGGTGGAGGTCGCAATAGGATTCCATGTCAAGGTTGACAAATTTCGGCACGCATTTTCCCGTTGCCAGGACATAGGTATGCCGTTTGGCCTCCAGGAAGAGGGCTTTTAAGCGCTTTGCGAGAATGTCCATCGTCTCTTCCCAAGCAAGAAGATGCAATTGGCTGCAAATCGATGAGATTTTGACGGAGATATACTCGACCTCAGGGAGGGAGAGATCGTCAAGATAGGTCCGGAACATTTTTTCTGCTTCCTCTTCGCCAAGAATCGCCTCGCCCAAATGGTTGAGATTCATCCTCACCCCTTCTTTTCGCCGTCGGTTCATATGCTTGGCCAACTGCCGATTCTCCCCAGGAAGGATAATCGATGCGGCTTGCTTGCGGACTGAGTGCTTAAGGAGGGGAACGAGAAGCTGGGGGATGATGTTTCCCACCCATCTGAAAGCGAGCAGCTGCAGTTGTTTGAAATAGGAAAGATAGTCGGGAATGCCGAACGTATGAATGAGCCAAGCCGCTTGGTCAGCCGTACGGACAGGGTTTTGACTACGGAATAATTGATCGGCCAACGATGTTGTCAGCAATTTGCCCTGAGGATCGTCCAGCATGCGGTCGACTTGGGCATGACGCCGATACTCGGAGCCCGTTTGTATCCGCCGTGCTTCTTGCAGGATGAGTGCGGCAAGTTCGATCGCCCGTTTTCTGCGCTCTTCAATCGAAAGAGTTTGACCGCGCACCTCCCCGATCAACTCCTTGGCTTTATTTGGATAAATCGAATTTTCCATGGCCATCATTTATAGCACACCAAATCCTTTACAAAAAGTCTTAAAATCCTTAAAAAATCGGCATGGTTCAACGCTTATGTTTGTTTATCGTTTGTTTGTGGATGCACACATCGATCCTTTGTGGAAATGACGGCAATCCGGAAGAAGCCCCTTGTGTTTTTCGAGAGGTGTGGGGATACGTGTATAAGGGGGAAGAAAAATGGGTCAACGAGGGTCAGTGCATCACCGATTTCGTCTATTTCAGCGCTCAAATCAATGAGACGGGAAGAATTACCGACGTTCCCAATCCACTGCCTCTTTCCAAAAGAATTTCTCCCCGGGCCCGCATGCATTGCGCGGTTTCGGCTCCCTGGAATCGATCCTTAATGTATTGGTGTTTAAAAAAAGATGCAGAGACACGCCTGGCTCTCATCAATGATGTCGTACACATTGCCTCCGCCTTTGACGGGATACAGATCAATCTGGAATCCATCCGCCCTGAAGAGAAAGAGGCCTTTCTTAGTTTTTTACGCGACATCAAAGATAAACTCCCAAAAAAGAAAATACTGAGCGTCACCCTTCCCGCCAGAGTCAAAGCGGCAAAAGATGCGTATGATTACAAAGCCATCGCACACATTGCCGATAGAATCGTCTTGATGGCCTATGATGAGCATTATCGAACCGGTGTACCGGGAACAATTGCCTCCTTGCGTTGGTGTCAGCGAGTGTGTGCGTTTGCTAAGGAAATGGTCGAACCTGCTAAATTAATCATGGGGATCGGGTTGTATGGGCGTGTTTGGCAGAGGCAGGAAGTGGCCGGCGCGTTAAAATACTTTCAAACTCTAGATCTTTGGAAACAGCATCGGCCAACAGTTAAACGCGATGTTGATGGCTGCCCATTTTTTGAATATCAGCAAACTGTCCACGCTGTTGCCCATTATGAAGATGTCCAAAGTTTAAAAAACAAGCTTCGCTATTACGAACAGGAGAATGTTCATGGGGTTGGATTTTGGAGAATCGGCCAAGGGCCCGCTGCTTTATGGAAACACATCCAGGCCATGGAGAATTCCTCCTCCATAATTGATGCACATGCCGGAAAATAGAGGAACCTTACTCCCGCCCGCAAGCGATTCCATCAAGCAAAGATTCTGCAAAGATGCTCTTTATGAAATCTTTATACAGTCTTAATGAAAGCTTAATGAAAATCGATTACAACCTACGACCACTGTTTAGCTAGCGAGCGTTTTCGACCAAAAGATGAAATTTTCAGCTTTCGGCTATTGTCGTCCTCGTAGATGTTGCCGAGGGTTGCCAGGAGGGAGTATGGAAGCAATACGCAGAGTGATTTTTTGGTCAAAACTTCCGTTAGTTAAGTCCGTAAAAACAGTTTCCGTTCATGGGAGATAGCACAGCTGAAGGGTGGATGATAGAGCGCGCTGCGTTCTTTCTCGTGTAACGAGCAGCCGCCCTTCTGAGTAAATCTTGTGAACAGACCCAAAAAAATTAAGGAGTAATAAAATGAATATAGACCCGATTCTAAGAAGCCTCAATAGATATGCTTATTGGAACGACTCGATAGGGTTCCAATTAACCCCCTGCACTTCTCCGAGGATTATTGCTACAGGTGAACTTCGTGGCGATCATCGGCTAGACCATATTAAATCGGAAGATCGGGTGATGCAGCCGGCCATTTGTTTGTGGATGAACGTAACAAGTGTTTTAGAGTATCTCCCTCTCCCACTTGTTCTCAGGATCTGTGTTGTTGCGCTTAGGGCATTGCCGGCTATTGCAGTCTATGCAAAATATGGGGAGCAAGGAAATGAAGATGAGGTCAACGAGAGAAACTCATTTTGCGCGACACAATTGCTCAGAAGTACCTTCACTCTGTTTGGATTCGGGTATCTTTTTGCCGTTCCGGACATGCTTAAAACCATGGGCTCTATGATTGCTTCTCCGAAATGGAATAATCCTAATGTTTTGAAACTGTTGGATCCCAAAGAAATTTGGAACAGAATCAATACACCTGACCTACCTCAAGTACATTGAATAGCAACGAATACCCGACGCTCTGCGATCTCCCTCGTCCTTTTTGGGCAGTTGTACAAAAGAGATCGCAGAGTTAAAAAAGATATAAGGAACCCCATGGGCGAATTGTTAATGCGTTATGAGACCTTCAAACTGTAAAGGCTCGTTGCCTAATTCCATATTCAGTTTGACACACACCGTATGAGCTAGCAATTTTCTCCAAAATCGAGAAGCCT
>JBAUVX010000389.1:0-7433 GCA_049583465.1 Waddliaceae bacterium
TGGCAATATGAGAAGTTGTAGCACTTTCTGTTTCTTTCTGATCCTATGAACCTATCTCACTTAAAGGAGTCTACAATGAAAAGCTACCGTGCCGGTAACTGGGCGGAGTATAACAGAAGTCTCAAAAATAGGGGTAGTCTTACAATCCGGGTCTCCGAAGACGCCATCGAATCATGCTCGCAATCCGTCCCGAATCCTTGAAAGGCAGGCCGGACACTTACTCCGATCAGGCGATTCTTTGCGCTATGATCGTGAAGATTGTGTTTGGCCTTGCCTACCGACAGACGGAAGGCTTTCTTCGCTCTCTATTTGTCCTCATGGGAATCGATCTCCCTATTCCGGACTACAGCTGAAAAGCGTTTAGTGAGATAGGTTCATGCACTGCTTCTAACCCACATTCCGCATGTTGCGGGAGGTGATTTTAATAGATTTTTGATTCTAAGTGGGTTACAAAATCGAATCTTGGTCTGTAGTCACCAATCGAGATTTTGTAATCCACTTAGAATTAAAAAGATGAAGAAATCGCCCGCGCAACATGCGGAATGTGGGTTCTAAAAAAATCGCGGGCCATTTTTGCGTTATTCGAGAGGTTTTCCGCACACCCCGGGTTTAAATTCAAGAATCGGGGTCTTAGGTTGAAAGCTTCGACCGACGGATTAAGAGGAGATTGCGAAAATAAGGAATTATTCCGACGCTATATCTCAAAGCACTGACTGTATCTTGAATGCGAGAAAAATACACAATCGATACTCCTGCACCCAAAATACTTAACCACCAAAAGGTTGTGTCTAATTCAGACTTTTTATTTCGTTCCACTTGCCACCATTGCACCCAGAACCTGCTTGAAAAAAGAACCCCTCCAAATGTCCCGACAAGATGCCAGCTAAACGCATGATGCTGCCGTGAATGCTGGAGAAATTTTGTCGGCGAACGGATCCAATCACATTCGCCAATCACCCAATAACTTTGCGCCAAAAAACACACACTCACAAGACCAACCCAGAAAAAGAGGATACCAATAACGGCCGCAGTCGAATAAGGAGGCTTGCGAAACATTAAATGGAGATTACGCCATGAGATCACAGCATTAGCTGTTTGCAAAAGGGCAAAAGGATATTGAACCTGAACAAAATAATGGCAGAGCAAAAGGATGTTTCCAATCGCTGATAATCGCCAAAAAATGGGACCGACATAGGATTTTTGATACTTTTCACTTTGCCACCATTGAATGATGAGCCGTGAGATGAAAAAGACCGAAGGCAAAATACCTAGAGGATAGTAAAGGAAAGCACGCCATTGCTCGACCATACTATCCCCTTTCCCCCTCTTCACCATCGCCGAAGAGCCGGCGGTACACATCTTGCGGGTTCACTGTTTGTTTTTTACCCTCTTCGAGGAGATGAAATTCCTCGCAAAAATTTGATGCCTCGCGGTCGGCCGCCCACTCTGTTTCGGGAATAGCGCAATCATTTGGCAGCCCTTTGCGATAATGCTTGCAATTACAGCAGCAATGTTGCCCGCTTCCGCATCAATCGCACAGTGCCCGGAATGGGAGCTTTCCTCCCGCCAATACATCGTCTTCCAACACAAATCCGCAATGCCAACACTTCACGTTGTTCCCTCGTCGTTTTTCCGGTTTGGAAGTTGTTTGATCATAATTTAAGAACCGGATTCTGTCAATGGCGTCTAGAGATAAAAAAAAATATAATTTACTGCCAATAAGCAGTTTATAAATATTTTCTCCCTTTTAGATAAAAATAACAGGTCAACGAGACCCCTCTATTATTTTTTGGAAAATAAAAGCCTTGCATCTCTCTTTCCTAAAGTATACATGTGTAGATAGAGGGAGTACTTATTTTTTTCCACTCAACTAAACTGCTTCCTTTGTAAGCGAAATATCAGGCGATGTCCTGTCACTATCGTTATCCCCTCTTACGATTTGTCCATGGATAACCTTATTTTTAGGAGGGTACTAATGAAAAAGCATGAACTGAAAAAACTTGCAATGATGGGTCTTGCCGGAGGTCTATTGTTCACTCACACCCCTGGATTCACTCAAGGATACTGGGGACAACGACCGCAACAATCGCCTAACTACCAAAGAGGACAACAAAACAGTCAAGGGATGATGCAGCAAAATAGTCAGCAACGAGGCATGAGAAATCCTCGTTCTGGAATGCAGCAACAACAAATAAACGAGCAGGAGCTGCTTTCGCAACTCAATAAACAAGGCAGAGCTTTATATCAAAGCTTAGACAGCAGAGGTAAAGCCCTAGCTTTGAAACTTGCTAATCAGGGATGCGAAGGACAGAATTCCTGCGAGGGGCTAAATTCCTGCAGAACTGAAAAAAATAGCTGTTCCGGCGAGGGGGGTTGCCAAGGTCAGAGCTCCGGACCCTTTAAGGATAAAAATCTAGCAATCCGCGTTGCAGCAAAGCATTTAGCTAAGCAACGTCAAAGTGCAGCAAGAAACATGCTTAACAATGGAATGGATCGAATACCCGGTCAGAGAAATAATGGAAATAATAATGGAAATAACGGCGATGACGACGATAACGGCGATGACGACAATAACGGCAATACCGGTCGTCGAGGATGGTTTAGAAGAGGGTAAAAGCATCAAAAAAGTGGGGGATGGTGAACTCGATATTGACCATCTCCCACACCTTTTTTTTCTAACTTGAGAAAAACAGCATGCATGCAAAGAGAAATTTCCCAAACTTAGGCATCGGAATCGGGCTGCGTATTCCTCATTACGAAGATATTTTTCGTGATTCTCCAAACATTGACTGGTTTGAAATTATCAGTGAAAATTTTATGGTCGACGGGGGAAAGCCGATAGAAAATCTCGAAAGGATTTTGGACAGTTATCCTGTCGTCCAACATGGTGTTTCCTTGGCGATTGGCAGTCCAAACCCTTTGGATTTCGACTACCTTGGCCGATTGAAAGCTTTAATCAAGCGAACCAAAACACCATGGGTGTCCGATCATCTCTGTTGGGGCAGGCTTCCGGGAGCTCATTATCACGATTTGCTTCCTCTTCCCTACACCAAAGAGGTGATCAACTATGTCGCTGAACGTGCGCGCATTGTGCAGGATTTTTTGGAACTACCCTTTGCTCTGGAAAACTTATCTTCCTATGTTTCCTATCAAGATGATGAAATGCCGGAATGGGAATTTTATACCTCAGTTGTAGAAAAAGCAGATATTCAAATGATGCTCGACGTGAACAACATTTACGTGTCCAGTCGGAATCATGGTTTTGATCCCATGGATTACGTAAGCCAGATTCCTATGGAGCGTGTAATTCAAATTCACCTTGCAGGTCATAGCGATTATGGGGATTATGTCTTAGATACCCACGACAACTACGTTAAAGACGAGGTATGGAAACTCTACGCTGAGGTCTATCCAAAAACCAAAGGGGTATCCACCTTGCTTGAGTGGGACGACAAGTTTATCCCTTTTCAGCAAACGTGGGATGAAGCTCTAAAAGCCAAAACATTTCAACGAGGAATTCAGCTAGTTCCATGACCTTTGATTCCCGCGTACCGGAAAGGTTAAAACAGATACAACAATGGTTTGCGGGCATAATTGGCCGTCGCATTGATCAAGAAAACCGCATCAATCCGATTGCCCCTTCCGGGCAATTGTTGGAACTGGAGGCAAGGGAGTATATTACCCCTACCCCAACCTTGCAGCCGATAGAAAGAATGCAAATCTACAATCAGCAATACTGGTGGAGATTGCTCAAAAGCCTTCATGAAAATTTTCCCTTTGCCACCCGTTTATTCGGCTACCTGGATTTCAACGAAATCATCGGGTTTCCCTATCTTGAAAAATACTTGTCGAATCATTGGTCGTTAAGTTGCCTCGGAAATCGCCTTCCCCAGTGGGTCGACGAAGAGTATCAAGAGGAAGACAAGCCTCTGGTGAAAGACGCCGTTTGCATCGACCGGGCTTATCAACACAGTTTCCTTGCCCTCCATCGCACTCCCTTGCAAGCGAAAGATGAGGAGATCTCCGCTTTGCTCTCAACCCCGGTTAGTCTTCAACCCCACCTTCACCTATTCTGTTGCAATTACGATCTGTTTCATTTTCGCGATGCATTTGTCACGCAAGATGTCGACTATTGGATGACTCACGACTTTCCGGAGATGATCAAAGAAAAAACGTACCATTTTGTGTTATTCCGCAATCGTCGGCATCATCTCATCCATGAAGAGATTTCGAGGGGAGAATACCAACTGCTTGCCCGGTTCCTTGAAGGAAACACAATCGAAAAAGCTCTTGATTGGTGTGAACAAGATCGAGAGATTTGCGAAGAGGTTTCTTTACATTTACATCTTTGGCTGCAAAAATGGATCATTAACCAATGGTTAACTCCTGATGAGTGTTCCTGACGACCAAGCTGCCCGCTCGCTAACAATGGAGACGAGCAATCCTCGAGAAGCTGCTTTTCTCGCCCTATTTCTTTCCGTGCGAGAAGAAAGCTTTGTCACAAAAAAAATCGAAAAATGGCAAAGAGACACCTTCCCTCCGCAAAGAGAGGCGCATTTAGCCAGGGAAATCGCATATGGAACAGCACGCATGGCCTTGGCCCTCGATTATCTCGCTAGTCAATTGGCAGATAGGAAAAAACTCGATCTCAAATTAAAAGAGAAGATTTTACTGCGGACGGCCATCTACCAAGCTTACTTTATGAACGGCATCCCCAATTACGCAATTACCAACGAAACAATAAAAATTGCAAAGAAACATTGCCATGAAAGTTTTGTCAAATTCCTCAATGCTTCCCTTAGACGATTTTTTCAGAGCCGTCCCACTTTACCAAAGGGAGAGACAGTCCCGGAAATCAGTATTCGCTATTCTTATCCCGCCTTTTTTGTGCAGGAGTTGATCCAAGACTTCACGTTGAAAAAAGCGTGTGAAATTCTAGAGGCCGGCAACAGACCGGGCCCCGCCATGGTCAGGATCCGACCCCAAGCCAAAGGGACAGTCGAAAAACAGGAGGGAATCGAACAACTTGCCGGAACCTTGTGCCCGATTGCCATTATTCGAGATGTCCGATTTTTACCGGAAATCAGCAAATCTCCGGGATACTATATTCAAAATATTACCCCCGCAGTATTAATGCAGACGTTATCTAATGGGATCCAGGAGCCGCCCAAACGGATTTTGGATCTCTGTGCATCCCCGGGGGGGAAGTTGCTTTCTGCTTATGATCATTTCCCCAGCGCCAATCTTAATGCGAATGATATCTCTCCTGAAAAGATAAGAATCCTTTCCGAAAATTGCGAAAAATATGGAGTCAAGGCAACTATTAGCTGCTCTTTAGGCCAAGAGTTTACCAGTGAGCAACCCTTTGACTTGGTGATTGTCGATGTTCCTTGCAGCAACAGTGGCGTGCTCAACAAAAGGCCCGAGGCAAGATGGCGAATCTCTAAAAAACATCTTGAGCATTTGGAAGAACTGCAGTTTCAATTATGCAAACATGCCGTTGACTTGATTTCTGACCACGGAGAAGTATGGTATCTCACTTGCAGTGTGTTAAAAAGAGAAAACACCGAGCTGATCAAGAAGGTCTGTCAACAATGCCATCTCCATGTAAGAGCTAAGGAGACCATTTTTCCCAATCTGGATGGGTGGGATGGGGGATTTGGCTGTGCCGTGCGCAAGCAGGCTTGACACCTTTAGGCAGAAGCGCCTATCTGTTTGGATGCTGCAACGTGTTGTTCAATCATTTTGTCCATGATTTCTACAGAGTCTTGAGGGAACCCCGCTTGCCGATACATGACCTCTTGCAATCCCCATTATACCGAAACAACTTCAAGATTTGGTTTTTGTCAAAGAGAAAGCTTCCGCGCAAAATGCGGAACTTGGGTTTCAATAGGATTGCTAACTTTGCAAGGGGCTCCCGGGCAAAGCGCTCATACCGAGCCGTTCCTACCGTGCCCGCCGGGCCTTTTTTCATTTGATGAAAAATTTTTGATGTAGTAAAATTTCTATAATTCTTAATTATTGGAAAAATTATGGTGGTATAAGGATGTTATTAGCACAACTTCTGTTGCAAAATACTACAAAAACAGATGAACTTTCTTTATATAGCGATGAAAACGCTTGCTTAGAGCACACAAATGAAGGATGGATTGTCCGTCAGTTTTTGGATTCCGAACAAAATCTAGAACATTTTGATCGCACTGCTTGTGCATTGCTGGATGAAAAGATAGAAGGGATAAGAGAAGAGGTGCTAGTCAACTTCGTTAGGCAATTCAATACACGCTGGACGTTGATTTGCCTAAAATCAATGTGTGGAAAAGAACGCCGCATTTGTGCGATCAAAGATGCAGTGCCAATGATTGAATTTAATTCTTATAACGAAACACGTTGGTTGTCGAATTTTTTCCGTACATTGATTTATGATAAGAAAAATGGTTTACTTTATCCTTCAGTTGAGAGTGGTTATGTCTCATTTAAAGCTCGGAAAAAGGGAAACCTCGAATTATCAGTTGATGCTGCTAAGGAATTTGATCCAAAATCTGTAAAAGTACTAGGGGCTGACCCGGATTTATTTTGGCAACGCGTAACTTCTGTGGACAATACCGCCGCCAAGAAGGAAATGGCTCGTCTCGAACTCCTAAAATTTACTCAAAATCCTGTTCTAAAGGATCTATTAATCAAGACTTCAAAAAGTGATTTAGTGGAAAAAACAGGAGATCCATATTGGGGTAGGCAAAATAATTTTGGGAAAAATAGGCTAGGAAAAATCCTAGAAGCTACTCGTTCCTATCTTCAAAAAGATAATCCATAAGGCCTTCACCCGATCTCGACCTTCTTTTCTCCATTTTTTTGTCACAACCTGGATTATCGAAAATTACTCCTGTTCTTGTGTCATCTCCTCATTGTGGTTTTTATACGGCTCCTTAATGTCAGGGATAAACGGGTAGCTTTCTTCGGACTCTCTTATTTGACCTTCAGCAATTTCCAAGGGAAATGATTTACTGTTGGGAACTTTATGATCCCACCAGACTAGTCCCAGCTCTCCGGCTTTCTTATTTTGTTCTTTTTCTGGAAAGCCTCTCCAAAAGAGTCTTTTTATTTTCTCAAGATCTTCTTGGCTAAAAGACTCTTCTAATGTGGGAATCACAGCGCTTGTGTAAATATGTACACATTTTTTGTTAAGAGATGAGATAAGTTCTTTTGCACGATTTGTTGTGTAAGCAACAATGACATGAACTTGAACTTTCACGTGAATTTTTTCAAGGGTACTTAAGATCTTTTTACAGTGTTGATATAACTGAAGTCCGCTAAACGAACCATCATCTAAAAGAACAATATACGCCATGGGCGAATTGCGATTTTGCGATTTCGGTTGATAATGCGCAGGTACTAGTTTCACCACTCATTTAAAGCATGGTTGTTAGTGTAAAACA
>JBAUVX010000390.1:0-1575 GCA_049583465.1 Waddliaceae bacterium
ACATGCTTCTCTCAAAACAGCTATTTTAAGTCTTTTTCAGACGCTATCTCATAAACCTGCCGATATGGCGTATAACTTCATTGAAACGGCTGTAGGCCTCTTTTTTAATTGCGTTCTTCTAGACAACAACAAAAGCACCGCCCAAACCTTTATTGAATCCCTGCAACATACTTTAAATAAATGGCGTCAAAAAAGAAAAGAGAGGCAATGCTTAAGGATAGCTCTAGAAGGCTCCCTAATCTCATTAGATCCTCGTATTGGAGGGGACTCTATCTCTGGAGATATGTCAAAACTTCTTTTTGAAGGGCTTACCCGTTTTAATCAAAAAGGGCAAATTGAAAATGCTCTTGCAGAATCTATCGTAGTCTCATCCAACTTGCTCGAATATACCTTTCGTTTGCGAACTGCTTACTGGAATGATGGGTCACCTCTGACAGCTTACGATTTTGAATACGCCTGGAAAACTATCCTTTCTCCCGATTTCGACACGGCTTTTATCTTTTTCTTTTACCCCATCAAATATGCACAAGAGGCAAAAGAGGGGAAAGTGCCTGCCGATCAGATTGGCATTCATGTCATCGATGACCGGACGTTAAAAGTGGAACTGACGCATCCCACTCCCTATTTCCTTCAAATGACTGCACACTCTCTCTATTCTCCTGTTAATCGCTCCGTGGCACAACGCCACCCGCAATGGCCCTATCAATGTGGAACAGACTACCCTTGCAATGGACCTTTTCAATTGAACGTTAACCAACCCGGTCAAGGATATCGGCTGGTTAAAAATCCCTTTTATTGGGAGGCAAGTCAAGTTGTATTAGACCAAATCACCCTGACTCCCATGACGCCAACACAAGCAGTGCGAGCCTTTCAACGAAAGGAAGTGGATTGGGTGGGAAGTCCCTTTGGAAGTTGGCATCCATCTTACAATAAATTCAAAGTAGCAAAAGAAGGAAAGGTGGTTGAACTCCCTAATACTTTTGTGTGTTGGTGCCAGATGAATACTTCCTGTCCCCCCTTTAACAATCATAAATTACGACAGGCTTTTGCCCATGCTGTCCAGCGTAGGTCGATTGTTTCTAGTGCATTTCTCCCTGTCACCCCCGCTTATTCCCCACTGCTTCCCCAGCATCAAATGTCTTCTCAGCTCAAATATCCCGCGACTATGATCCGGAAAAGGCTCTTCAGCTGTTCCATGAAGCTCTTGAAGAAATAGCTCTGAAGAAGGATGATCTTTCTCCATTTAAGATGATTTATCATGAACATGGGATACGAGAATATACTGCTTCTTGTTTAAAGAAGCAGTTCGAGGAGTGTTTTGGAATAGAGTGTAAATTGTATCCTCTTTCTTGGAATGAGCTGTTTTATCGAATGATTCAAGGAAAGTATCAAATGGGTATACAACACTGGATTTCTTGGCTGAATGATCCTATTTACATTTTGAACAGCTTTCGATCGGTAGACAAACAAAAAATCAACTTTTCTCGATGGGAAAGTTCGGATTTTGAAAATTATCTTGACCTGAGTGAAAGAGAAATAAATCCTTTCCAACGTTCTGTCTATTTAACAAAAGCT
>JBAUVX010000391.1:0-3072 GCA_049583465.1 Waddliaceae bacterium
TTCTAGATTTTTGAGAAAATTGTTAGCTCATACGGTGTGTGTGAAACTGAATATGGATTTGGGCAACGAGCCTTTACAGTTTGATGGTCTCTTGAAGCATTAATAATTCGCCCATGGCGTAACATCCTTTAATCAGGGATTACCTCCAATAGAGTCACTGCACGATTTCGAGTTGGCTGCTCTGAGCACTTCATCAACCTTCGGAGATCAACAACCAATTTTTTACCTAAAATTCTGATTAAAAATATCTTGGATTAAAAAATAAAAGAATTAAAAAAAAAATTGCCAAAAAAATCGAAAAACTCGAATTTGAGGTTAAGGGATTAGAACTCGATGTTTTAGTCCTGTTAAAAAAGTTCTTTTAATTATAGTTTAGGAGGACAAAAAATGAATAAATGGAAATTATGCGTTGTTTTAAGCGCGTTGGCAATCGTGCTATCGCAAACAGGCTTTGCTGCTAGAGGCCAAATGGGTAATGGCAATGGAATGATGATGGGCAATGGCGGCGGCATGATGATGGGTGATGGAGCCGGCATGGGAGGATACCCTGGTGGGGGTTGTCCATGTCCACAAGGAGGTTGTCCATGTCCAGATTCCTGCGGCCCATGTCCGGATTCCTGCGGACCATGTCCGGATTCCTGCGGACCATGTCCACAAATGAGCAGTTGTGAACCATGCCCACAAACGAATTGTAATCCTTGTGGTGAACAACCAACAAGTTGCTTACCAACGATTTGCTATCAACCTTATGTGAGATACGGCTGCCAATATTACAGTGTGCCAAAGTGTCAGTACGTTCCTAGAACCTGCTATCAAAAAAACTGCACCTATGACACAAAATACTACACAAAAACAAACTGCCGGTATGTTCCACAGTACTACACAACAACACACAGCTATTGTGTACCCCGCTATTATTGCACACCCTATACTGTTTATGACAGACGCCCCTACTGCGAAACACGATGCCGTTACTATCCTATCTACTCTTATAGAAGATGCTGCTATCAAGGTGGATGCCCTACTAATGGATCCCCTACTAATGGATGCCCTACTAATGGATGCCCTACTAATGGATGCCCTACTTACTAATAAGAAGGGCGTAACTTCACCTCAAAAAGGGTGATTATCGCGTCTATGCAGAGAAACTTGCACCCAAAAGCCTCACGGTTTTTGGGTGCTTCTAACCCGGGTTGTGCGAGAGGTTTTCCACACAACCCGGGTTTTTACTCTTTGCAAATCCATGCCGTCTGTGGGATACTTCGATAGAATGCACAATGAAGCTGAAGGAGAATAGGTGATTCACATCCCTAGGAAACGCCCGTGCAGAACTGCCGTCCGGTGGATGATTCTCCCATTTGCCATGTCATCAACGCTGCTTTTTTCTTTTCCCATTTCAGAGAGGAAAATCAGGACTCTCTACGCCAGCTTAGACCCCCGCTCCGTCCCTCAGCACCTTGCCTTATACGAGCTCTGCCCACACACACCTATAGGACAACAGGCACTGCACGAGGCCTGGAACCTCCTATCAAAAAAAGGCTGTACAATTGACAGTCGCTTTGATCCACTCCCCCTCCCCCTCTCTGCTATCGATGCGGTAGTGGGGCTGATTAACCAACAGCCTCGGGGAGAACTGCCGGTTTTAGAGGATCAGGAGCTCGAAGCGATTGAAACACTAGCCAATCAATTGCCTCATCGCCAATTAAAAGGGGCGCTTGCAAGAAACGAAGAGGAGATCCTAGCTCTTTCTCCCGATGAGATTGACATTGGCAGAGGGGTGTTTCTCACCCAAATGGGTTCCGAAGAGGATGCCTTTAGAAAAATCCGCAGCTATGAGGCAATGATTGACCTGATGGCCTTGCAGCTTCTGACAAAAATTTCCTTCGACGCCACTGCTCAGGAAAAAATTCGAGCAATTAATGAGATGATTTTCTTCGATATGGGATTCCGCTTTCCTCCCCATTCTCTTCACGCCAAAGATATCGACCTCTATACATTCCTGCCTTCTGTCCTCGACTCGCGGCATGGAGTCTGTTTAGGGGTTTCCATTCTCTATTTATGCCTTGCTCAACGCCTTGATCTCTCCTTGGAAGCGGTAACCCCGCCGGGCCATATCTACATCCGATATCGAAACCGTGAAGATGAGGTCATCAACATCGAAACGACAGCTCGAGGGATTCATCTTGATTCTAAAGAGTACTTAAGCATTGACACGCGATCGCTTCAAGAAAGAGATGCCAAAGAAGTGGTCGGTCTAGTCCACATCAACCAGGCATCGGTCTACTGGAAAGAAAAAAAATTTGCACAAGCACTGGAATCCTACAAGAAAGCTTTCCTTTACTTGCCTGACGATATGCTGTTAAAAGAGCTGATGGCATATAACGAACTCTTTCTAGGAAATCGAGATAAGGGAGAGAAACTCTTAAGAGAAGTTGAGGGGTTTATTCCAGACTATAGTGTGAGCAAGAATACCCTTATTGAGGACTATTTTTCCCATTCCGTAGATCAAGAGGGAATCCAAGCCGTATTCATGCCGGTGGATGAAACACGAGAATCCATCTTAGAAAAGAAAAAAACCTTAGAAAAAATCCTCAAAACCTATCCAAGGTTTCGCGAAGGCCTGCTGTCTCTTGCCATTGCCTGGCTTCAATTACACCGCGAAAAAGAAGCCCTTGAAGTGCTGGAACGCTATCATGCTATCGAATCAGACAACCCCACCGCCGAGTATTATTTGACAGTGATTCATGCCCAACGGTTTAACTACACCAAAGCATGGAAACATTTTCGCCATGCGCAGCGCTTTGTCAATGATCGGAATCATGACCCTCAAGCCCTCAAGCATCTTCAGAAACAACTCAGTATTCTTTGTCCGGAATACAAAGAAGGAAATGGCTAAAAACCCGGATTAAAAATATAGTTGCAGAACAGATGAAAAAGTATAAAAAGACGCCATGGGCGAATTGCGATTTTGCGATTTCGGTTGATAATGCGCAGGTACTAGTTTCACCACTCATTTAAAGCATGGTTGTTAGTGTAAAACACAGAGACACAGAGAGCACAGAGAGAAAGGAC
>JBAUVX010000392.1:0-2029 GCA_049583465.1 Waddliaceae bacterium
ACATTCAAATCTGATCTTATCAAAGCTTTTCGATACAAAGCTATGGAATTCCTTTTGTCCATATTCTTACAAAAAAAATATTTTGTAGAATTTCATGCTTTATCTATTCCAACGGGAACTGCTGGCAGCCAGTCAATTTCTCTAACATTTCTCAATATATCATCTGGTAATTCTGTTAAATTGAGAGCCTCTGAGTGTTCTGTTAATCTCCAAGACGTGAGAAGAGCATCTCTTTCAAGCAGTTCTAATAATGCGTTGCATTTTGCATTTTCGGGATTAGGATGAGCAGCTACCCCCGAGCTGCTAATGGGGTTATACTTTTCATGGTTTACTCTGAACAAGAGATTATAGACGCGATCTGCTTCAATGGGCTGACAGTTGCCTTCTAAGTCAAAAACAGAGGTCCAAATTTTGCTTGAAGAATTTTGAATATGATTTTTTGTAGCATTTTCTCGATAGTATTTATCAAGATATAATTGATTTTGAGGTAAGTATTTCAGAGAGTATCGTTCAATCGATTCACCTACAAGTCTATGTTGAAGGCTCGGAGAGTCTTTGAATGCTGCAGCTGTTGGATTTGAAGGTATATGGAATTGTTGATTGAGATTAGTTGAAAATAGCCATGAAGTGTTGGGCAATGTAACTGATTTGACAAGGAATGGAAAAAATATTTTAGTTGACTCAAATTTATTCAAAATAACATTAGGCCATTGCTTAAGCCATTTATTTACAAAATTATGGTCTAGTTTTGGTGCTTCCTGGTTTGTACAATTGCAGCTAGGAACAGGTATTATATGTATTTCCCGGTAAGTTTTTGAGTTCCATTTAAAGTATTGGCAAAGAGTTGGATTATTCGGAATCTGAAGTGTTTGCTTAGCCGCTTCTAAAACGTCTTGATTAGTTTCAAGTTCTACCTTACACCATACTGAGTCAACACCATTAATGATTGCTGTTTTATGATAGGTGGTTGATAAAAGCCTTCTTACAAGACATTCAATACAACCTTGAGTAGCTCTTAAGCGTTTGGTTGTAACAAAAAAACCACTGGTCCAAGGTATTATATAAGCAGACTCGCAAGAGTTTGCATTGTGTTCGTGTTGCAAAAAAGGTTCCAAAAGATAAAAAGGCCTTTTCCGTGGCGGAAAAATAAGATCTTTCAATGTTTTTCTCTTAGCTCGAACTCTTCTGCAGAGAGAGACTTCGTCCGGATAAATGAATTTCTCAGGAAGGAGTAAATACCCATCCTTTAAAATTCATTACGCCGGATTTTGCCTCTCCCGGCACATTCGTCCAAAAATTTTGCAAAGTCGAGTCTTAGGTGCTAATTTGTCAAGGGATTTTGGAACTCTATGTACTAAGGACGTAAAGCTCCCACTTTCGGCTAGCTTGTGCAAAGCATTGTGGATTGAATGGCGGCATCCGCATCTACTTCAATAACTTCAAAAATTTCCATTATTAACTCCAATTGTTTTGTATTTTTTGTCAGTGTTTACTTTACCTGTGCATGACACAGCCTTCATACCTCCCCAGCTGCAGTAGCGTTGATGCAGAGGTCTTTTGCTAATCGTGCCTTTGGCAAATTATCATGCCGCAAAAAAAACAAGCAATTCTTTTTTGACATCAGTTAAAAAAAACGAAACTAGTACCCCATCAACTTAATTGTGATATGTGGATGTGGCGATATTCGGAGGCGTTGGTGTTAAGAGGGTGTCCACAAAGTCAGAAAACAGGCGATTTTGAGCAGGTTTTGCCGTCATTTCTCATGCCCGGCAACTCAGCATACTTCTCAAGTAGGTGAGTCGCCGGGTATGAGAAAGGGCGGTAAAAGATGCCAAAAGCACCTTTTCTGACTTTGTAGACACCCTCTAACGTGGAGCGTCATTGGTAGGCAATTAACCCCAGGGGCGAATTGTTAATGCGTTATGAGACCTTCAAACTGTAAAGGCTCGTTGCCTAATTCCATATTCAGTTTGACACACACCGTATGAGCTAGCAATTTTCTCCAAAATCGAGAAGCCTGATGCCAAAG
>JBAUVX010000393.1:0-2718 GCA_049583465.1 Waddliaceae bacterium
GGCCCTGGTGTACACTCCGTTCAGGAAAACAGTGGCCGCTCAGCAAATGGGTCAAGGTAAATACAGCCTCGCCTTATAAAAAAACCGCCGTGACAGTGAGAAAGTTTCTAAAACTCGCTGGCCAGTATTGAACTTCTAGGAGCGACAAATAAAAGTGATAGGCCCCAACCCAAATATCATCTATCCGATCAAAGATTATTCAAAGCTTGTCTTTCTAAAAAATTTCGTCAAAGCCGCCAATATTATCGTTTTGCGGCTGATGTCCGGTTCATCATGACGGGCGATCATAAACTCGATGCCATTAGCACCTACCCCTTTCCCATTTTTCAACATGGGTGGGAAACTTGCCTACAATATCTGCAACTTGCCGGTACAAGGGGATACCGTTGTAGGAAATGACGTTTTGGGTTGGCTACGATGCCTTAATTAAGGGAGGAGTGAAAATTGGAGATGGCGCCATCATTGCCACAAGAGCAGTCGTCGTCAAAGATGTGCCCCCTTATGCGATCGTGGCAGGTAACCCTGCAAAAGTTGTCAAAATGCGCTTTGATGATAAGACTATCGAACGCCCCTCCGCATATCTTGGTGGGATTGGGATATTGAAAAAATCAATCGTCATCTATTTGCAAGCATTGCAAAAAGAGCTCTTGATGAAGTGGTTGCTGACTGTATGGGGTTTTAAGGATTGCCCTCCAAAAGAAAGTTATCAAGAAACCGACGATTGTATTGATATATTTCTTGGTCTTTCCCTTTCCAGGTGCCACTTTTTACTGTAAACCCGATCACAGCAAGTGCTCTTCCCAGACGGAGCAGAGGCATAATCGCTGTATAGTTGGGTACTTGCCTAATACTCGAGTAGCCTGCCAATAAGGATTGTTTATATTCTGAATCTCTCGACCAATTTCTATGTTCCATCGAGCAAAAATCTTGCTCTGCAAAGCCAAAACGCCCACTTGCCCAATCAATGATACCCATTAGTCTTCCGTTTTGAACAATCATATTTCCAGGGCGAAAGTCTCGATGAACCATACAAGGGCCATCAACAGAATCAAATAAATTTCGATGAGATTCACAGTAATCTTTGCAACACTTGATAGTCTCTTCAGGCAAATGGTTTCCACACTCTTCAAGCTCTTCAAAAAATTTCTCCTGAAAATATTCTCGGGCATTGTTTGTATGGCCCCTCTTTTGCGTGAAGTCACCGTAAGCCTCTGTACGCTTCGAGTGAAGCAATGCTAATTTAGACCCTACATCATACGCAAGTTCATGCGTCCAGTTGCTTTCTCTAAGAAGAGACCCTTCTAAGCACTCCATTAAAACTGCACCCGCACGACCAGCAACCGGTTCAGCCACTTTTTGTACTCTTGGCACTGGAATAAAGTCTGCAAGAGCATTTAGGAAGTACAATTCCCTATGAAAATCCTTATCTCGTGTGGATATTTTTAAGATTAAAGGTTTTTCGGAAGGTAAATTCACCCTGTAAACGACTGCAATCATAGTGTCATGATGATCAATACGGTAAAAAGCAGCCTTGCCGAGACTAAAACACTCCCTATATACTTCTGCTAGGTTATCCACGTCCATTCATCCTTCAATCATTGCCCTTTCAATGCTCTTCCAAATTTCGCCAAAATTCGAATTGATAAAGTTAAGACAGGGGATCATCGTGCCTTCAACAATTTTAATTCCTCGCTCTTGCTCTTTTTTTGTAAACTGACTTTCTTTAGCGCGTCTTAAGTTAAACTCCAACCATCCCATAACCGAATTCCCAAGCCATCCAAAAAATGCATCTTGGGGGGAAGAGTTTGAATTTTCTATTTGATGTCGATAGTTGTTTAGGATTGTATGAAACCGATCTTGATAAAAATGAGAGTCGATAATTCCTGACCACTCAAGACCATATCCTATTATCTCTTGAAGTGGGTTCGTGTATCCTGCACTTTCCCAGTCAATAATATGGGGTGCATTGCCTTCCCACAGCACGTTAGAATAATGCAAATCACGATGACTGATTAAAACATCTCGATTAAGCCGCTCTATACACATTCTGTATTGTTTATTCCAGTCGAGTAACACAGATAACAAGTTCAGCAACTGAGAATTTTTATACTCACTAACGAGCCTGATCCAATGATTATCTTCAAAAATATCGTAGTGAGGACTTGTTTGTGAGAGAGGAAGGTTCAATCGAAGCACATGGAGGCTTGCAAAGAGCTCTCCAATGACTTCCGCCTGCTTCTCACTTATTTTGTTAAAGTCGATGGTCTTACCCTCTACAAAAGGGTACACAATAAAATAATCCCCGCCCCAATGGTGGACATAACAAGAGTGTGAGTGAATAGCAGCTACAGCAGGCACTCCAGCTTGATCAAAGGATGCGGCTATTTTTTCAGATTCTTCGTATTTTTCAAAAACCCCCTCATTTTGCATGATGTGCGGGTTTAATTTTTTGATGACATAAGACGCGTCAGGCGACACTATCTTCCAGTTCTCGTGTAATAAGCCTCCATTGAGTCTTATTGCTGGAGCCACTGATCAGGGCCTTTTCATACTAAAAACTTGATAGTCTCCCAGAGAGAAAAAGCGTTTTTGCCTAGAGCATTTGCTTCAAAACACTCTCTTTCTTGGTTTCAAATGCAATGCTTGGTTGACCGCAACGGAAAGTATTAAGGGCATTCCCCTAGAAGACTATCAAGTTTTTAGTATGAAAAGGCCCTG
>JBAUVX010000394.1:0-1747 GCA_049583465.1 Waddliaceae bacterium
CGGCTGGAGTGCCTCGGACCCGCTTGTTTTTCCTATCCATTTTCTCGGCCATTTGAGCCATATCTTCTTGGTGAAAAAGGACCACACCCTGTTGAACAGGTTCAATCAACCCCAAAATATTGAGCAATATCGACTTTCCCGAACCGGATGGACCTGAAATGGTCACCAAAGAATTTTTTGGAATTTTTAGAAATAAAGAGTCGATAGCCTCGATTTTTTGTTTTCCTAAAAAATAAGAAAAGGACAAATCTTCTATTTCAAATAAAGGCATTTTTTCAACCTAATAAATATTAATATAAGCATTAATTTTATCATTAATACAGTTTTTTCAATAAAAACTATATGTTTTTAACAAAATAGAAGTTTCTGAAGTTTTACAGAAAAAAGGGCTATGTATCAGTGATCAAGGCAAGGTCATTAATAACAGGAAAAGATTTCTAATCCATCAATAATCCTTCAAATTCAAAGATCTTGATGAAAAAGTTTTCTCTGATCACAGATTTAAATGTCATGTGAGACTTTTTCCGTTCGATTTAGGGCGCGGTTTCGGACCCGAGCTCGAACGGAAAAAGCTATAAATGGCGTTTATCCTATAAATCGATGATTTTTTGGACGAAATTTGACATCAATCCCCTAAAATTTTTATCAAAGACAAAGATTTAGGGCATTGATGTTAAGCTTGTTCAAGCCTAGGATAGACACCTATTTCTTGATGTCGATACCATTGTTGAACTAGAGGATTTTTTCTTACATAGTTCCAATTCCACTGATAACCCTGGACTAAACCAAGTTTAGGGCGATCCTGCTGATCCATCTGTTCTTGGTATTCTAATAAAGGCGCAGTTAATTTGTGATCGGTGCCTACACACTTATCAATAACAAAATTTAATCGATTGCCGTAGTTGGTAATAGGAGACTGAATGCAATCTACGCTTGCAAGAAAAGTTCTCCCTTTCATCATTTCCCCTTTTAACTCGCAAAATGTCCAGATAAATTTTTTATCTCTGGAAAGGTAAAGGTGATAGCGAACTTCATTATATAGATCATTTACAGTATCGTAAACTATAGAGTCATCAAAATTTGGTTGGGCATCATTGTTTTCCAAGATTGTGTTTTTATTCTCTTCGTTGTTGACTGCAGGTAAAGGAGAAACTCGATTCAAATAGTTAAAGGGTGGCACAAACGGCAGATTTGCGGTTTGAAACAAATTAATTGACATTTGATGCTTTGAGAGATTTTGCTTCATTAACTCCATTAATAGGATATTGACAATGGCAGGCAAGGCAACATCTGACTCTTGTATCCCTTTTCCGATATGTTCTACTTCATTGTTTTTCTTAGGAACTGATGGTATGGTACGCCATATTCCTTGCGATTTACTGAAATAAACAACCTGTCCATCCAACTGCGCATTATCATTATTCTCGATAAGTATGTGTGCACTGATTCGTCCGTCTAAGCTTTTATCTTTACCGGGTTGAGAAAGATAATAGACGGCCTCACCAATTTTAAGTCGATATTTTGGGGAGTGCTTTTTTTGAATATCAATAGGGATTTTTCCCGCTCTACGCTTTTCCCTTACAACTTGTTTTCCATCAATATCAGAGTCTTGAACTTCTTCCAGCAATTCCCGTTGAGTGATTTTCTAGAGGCAATTTAAATTTTGGTTTCGTAAACTTTTGGAGCAATACGAACCTTTTTAAATTTACCAAGTTCAATGAAGTCTCCTTTCCGCAAACATCTCAGT
>JBAUVX010000395.1:0-7635 GCA_049583465.1 Waddliaceae bacterium
ATTGCTAGCTCATACGGTGTGTGTCAAACTGAATATGGAATTAGGCAACGAGCCTTTACAGTTTGAAGGTTTCATAACGCATTAACAATTCGCCCATGGGGTATACCCCTTTTACGATCGTTCAACCGCGGGGCTTTGGCGCAGCCCAACCCTTTAATTTAAGCTTGACAGAGCACTAGTACTCATGGAACACTTAATATATAGTAGCTTTTAGTCAGGGCCCGCGGAGGCATTTGACGTCCCCTTTATCTCTGCGTTGAGATAAATTCATTGCGGGATCTTCTGCTTTATGCACTTAAGTGTTGCCAGGATCGCCAATATCTTATATAACAAAATTATTTCTACACACCGCATTCGGGATCAAATGCCGATTATTGAATTTGTTTGGATATAGGTTGGTGAGGCGAGAGTGGATAACAATTTGACTTTAAAGAGAGGAGATAGAAAGGATGGCGAGTAGTCCGGAAGGCCCAGACAAAGAAGAATCCCCAACAAAGGAAAAACTTGCGAAAAAGTTGGATTCTTTGAAAGAAAACGAAAATCTTAGAGGAGTGGTCAGCTATGCGCAAGAACACACAGCGGATGCCATAGCCTATCTTTTGATGATTGTAGGGATTATTTGGATGTTGTTTCAGAATTTTTACGGGGGAGTTCTCGTAGGGCTTGTCGCGGGGTATTACTTTCATCGCGAGGTGTTGCAAATCGTCAAATCGTTAGAGCAGTTTGTGGAACAACAAGGTCTGGCTCGATCGCTGATTTTGGGTGCAACATTATTTGCTCTTTTTCTCATGGCTCCGGGAATTTTTGTGGGAGCGGCGATCATGATCGGATTGATGCTGGTGATCAAAAGATCAAGCGAATAATCGAGCAAACAACCGATCTTTAAGATTAAGGTCATGACACAGATCAAAATTACAAAAGGATTGGACATTCCCATCAAGGGCAAGCCTAAGGGGAACCTGCAATCTCTCACCTTAAGTGGAGAAGCCTCTTTCCAAAAGAAACCGGCAACAATTGCTTTGAATTTGGATCCCTTTGAAGATGTGCGATTCAAGCTGCTTGCCAAAATTGGCGATGTCGTCAAACTTGGACAGCCTTTAGTGGAAGACAAGTTGGTTGAAGGACGTTTTTTTGTCTCTCCTGCTGCCGGGGCCGTTAAAGAAATTAGGCGAGGGCTCAAGCGGCGTCTTCTCGATATAGTCATTGAAGTGGGTGAAGAAGAAACCTATCACCAATTAGACCCGCTCAATGTGGACAGTGCCGCTCAGGAAATGATCATTCGACGTTTAAAAGAAGGGGGGCTATTTGCCCATATCAGACGCCGTCCGTTTAATCGTCTTGCGCATCCGGAAAAGCTGCCGAAAAGCATTTTTGTTAAAGCCATTGAAACCGCGCCGTTCACTCCTCCTCCTTCCCTTCAGGTTGAGGGGCATGAAGAAGATTTTCAGGTAGGTTTAACGGCTCTTTCGAAGCTGACCTCAGGCTCTGTCCATCTTGTCTACCACAAAAATTCTACTTGCAAAGCATTCATTCAAGCCCGGGATGTTCAGCACCATACCGCCGAAGGCCCGCATCCCGTTGGGAATCACTCGATCCATATCCAGCATATCGATCCCATCAGGTCGATTGAAGACATCGTTTGGACCTTGCGGGCTCACGATGTTGTTGTGATGGGCCATTTGCTCAATACCGGTCGTTACCTGACCGATCGCGTGGTCAGTATCGCCGGCCCGGGAATTTTGCCCGATCGGTCGGGATACTTTAAAGTCAGAGCCGGCTATCCTATTGAATCTTTGATGTCCAATCGGGTGGAAAAAAGACCCCTATGTTTATTATCCGGAGATCCGCTTACCGGGAAAGTTGTTGAATCGGAAGATTTTTTGGGATTTTACGACACTGTGTTATGCGCAATTCCCGTCAGTGCCCAGAGGGAGTTGATGCATTTTTTCCGCCTTGGCTTGAATAAATATTCGTTTAGTCGAGCCTACGCATCCGGGCATATGCGTAACGAATCTAAAGAATACGACTTTTCCACAAGTCTGCATGGCGAAGAGCGAGCCTTTATTGATGGCAGTCTTTACGATAAAGTCATGCCGCTGAATGTGCCGACGATGACCCTCGTCAAATCGCTGATAGCCGAGGATTATGATCTTGCCGAAGCGCTTGGCCTCCTCGAGGTCGATAGCGAAGATTTTGCGCTGCCCGCTTTTGTCTGTCCATCGAAAATGGAAATGATCGAAATTGTCAAGCAGGGGCTCAAAGCCCATGCTGCCGAGGTGCTTGAGTAGACGTTTTCTCTCTTGGATTTGGCATCTTGACAAGCTCTCGCATATGAAGAGCTATGCATTTCCTCTGTCATGTCTTCCATTCTCTTGGAGTACTCTTGCATCAATTCACTTCGTGGTTTTTTTGCTCCTTCATCATCGAGGAGGTAACCCAAAAATGCAGTCGATGATTGGATTGCGGCGTTGCATCCAAGTCCGGTTGTTGGATCGACTGTTGCGGCTTGAGTTTTTTATCGCTTTTATTCTCTGCAATAAAAATTTGTTGCCATTAACAAATCACCACGCCATCCCTATAGAGCCATTTTTCATTGACTTTTTCAAAATAGCTTTTCTCAGTGAATGACGCATCTTTGTCTGTTTGACGAAGTTCAGCGTGAAAGGTAACGGCCGCACGAGTGTCGCCGTCAGCGAAGTCAGCAATCGTTAATCCAAGAAAATCTGTTCTTTTCGTGAATCGAAGGATTTCCTTTTTCCACCCGGCAAGATCTTTCTTAAATCCGGGATTTTTTGGATGAGTCGTCTTGATGATGTAGTCTGCATCTTGTACAGCATAAGCTGCGAAGCGGGAGCGCATGAGAATAAGGGCATTTTCAGCAATGCTGCCGCGATGGTATCGTTGGCAGCATTGCTCATAGCTTAAACCACTGCAGCAGGGGCAGTCTTTTTGAGTATTTTGGTCCACATTCGGGTTATTTAGTCGTCCCTGAAAAAGTCCTCGCGGCGAAAAAATGCCCTTTTTAAAAAAAATGTGTAAACCTCCTCACCTAACCCGCAAGGGGTTAGGCTCGTCAGCTTCCTCATTTTTTGTTTCAAAAATGGCTATTTTTTCTCTCGCGAGTACGGCTGCCTCGTTAAAATTTGCAAGGGAATCAATTAACGTGATTCAAAACATTCCAAATTTTACCTCCTAGCTTTCCTAGGGGGGAGCAAATTTTTCCCTCGGGAGCCTTCCTTTTTCAGGGCCGACTATTTATGCTGAAAGTTAAAGGAACTCTTGATAGAAGGGAAATGATAAGGGAAGGAGGTAAAATGAAACCAGTCATTTCTCCTAACATCCATTATGCTGTCATTTTTGACCTAGATGGGGTGATCACAAAAACAGCCAATGTTCATGCAAAGGCTTGGAAGCAATTATTTGACCCGTTCCTGCAACAACATGCGAAAAAAGAGAACATCCCCTTTGTCCCTTTCGATATAGGAAAAGACTATGCCATCTACGTTGATGGGAAGCCCCGATACGATGGCATCCAAAGTTTTTTCCACTCCAGGGGCATTGTCCTTCCCAAGGGGAGCCCGGGCGACTCTCCCGAAGAGAATACCGTTTGCGGTCTGGCAAATAAAAAAAATCAACTCTTTCTCAAGGAACTCGAACAGTCGGGTGTCGAATTCTATCAATCGACAATCGACCTGATTAAAAAACTCAGAAAAAAGCACATCAAAATCGGGCTGATTTCTTCGAGTAAAAATTGTACGATGATCATTAATCAATTAGGAATCGCTGATCTCTTTGATGCGAAAATTGATGGAGTTGATGCCGCTGCAATGGGGATTAGAGGGAAGCCGGCTCCCGATGTGTTTCTTGAAGCCGCAAAAATATTGGGAGTGGAGCCTCAGCATGCTGTGGTAGTCGAAGATGCCATTTCCGGAGTGCAGGCCGGCCGGAGAGGGGGATTTGCCGAGGTCATCGGCGTGGATAGGGTGAATCAGTCCGAAGACTTGCTTTTTAATGGAGCACATGTCGTTGTCAAAGATCTTCAAGAGGTTGAATTGTCTAACAACGAGAAGATTGCACACAATGCTTTGCAGCACATGGATGCGATTAAAAAAGCGTGTCAACACAAACAACTCGCTATCTTTCTTGACTACGACGGGACGTTGACCCCCATCGTCAGTCATGCCGATCTTGCCGTTTTGAGCGGCGGCATGCGTCAAACCCTCTTGCGCCTCAAGGAAAAACATATCGTGAGCATCATCAGCGGGCGCGATCGTGAAGATGTCGAAAAAAAAGTGGGAATTCAAGGGATCTTTTATGCCGGAAGCCACGGGTTTGATATTGCAGGACCGGGGGGCATTCACTATGAAATCGATGAAGGGAAGAAATGCCTCCCTCTATTAGAAGGGGCAGAGCATCAGCTTCGAGAAGACATTTCGCCCATTGAAGGGGCATGGGTCGAAAGGAAAAAATTCTCTGTTGCGATTCATTATCGCCAGATTAAAGCAGAACGGGAGAGCGACATTAAGAAGATTGTCGATCGCGTGCATCAACGCTTTTCCAAACTAAGAATCACCCATGGGAAAAAAGTGTTTGAACTGCAGCCGGATATTCCCTGGAATAAAGGAAAAGCGATTCTTTGGCTCATGAAGCTATATCAATGCGACGAAGAGAATTTTCTCCCATTCTATTTTGGGGATGACACGACTGACGAGGATGGCTTTCGAGCGTTGATGGATCATGGAATAGGAATTGCTGTGCAGACAGAACCGAAGCCGACAGCGGCAAAGTACCGTCTTCGCAACCCCTCTGAAGTTCAACAATTTCTCGAGAAACTATTGTGATGTAGGCAATGACGATCAAATCAACGAATAACAAAGATAACTGGTCTCTTGTTTATGACAAATATCTCCCTGAAGAAGAGCGGCTGAGAGAAACCCTGTGCACCTTGGGGAATGGCTATTTTGCAACGAGAGGGGCATTCCCGGAAGCGAGTGCCGACGACCATCATTACCCGGGAACCTATCTTGCCGGAGGCTACAATCGCCTAAAGACAGAAATTGTCGGCCGTGTGATTGAAAATGAAGATCTGGTCAATATGCCGAATTGGCTACCTCTAAAATTCCGGATTGAAGAGGGTGAGTGGTTTCATCTTAAAGCTGTCGCAGTGCTTTCTTTTACTCAAGAGCTCGATCTCATGAGAGGTCTTTTGACGCGAAAAGTACGTTTTCGCGACGCCTACGGAAAAGAGTGCACGTTGGAAGAAGCCCGTTTTGTTCACATGAGGCACTTTCATCTAGCAGCCGTCACAAGAACTCTTCGGGCAGAAAACTGGTCGGGAAAAATAGAAGTGCAATCCGCCTTGGACGGCCGCCAGCAAAATCTTGGAGTTCCCCGTTATCGTGAACTCAATTCCGACCATCTCGACCTTTTGGATCAAGGGATCAATGAGAACGATCACCAGTATCTCAAGGTCATGACTAACCGGTCGGAATTGAGAATTGCACAAGCGGCAAAAAACAAACTCTTGCTCAATGGGGAAGTGATTTATCCCATGGCCTACCCAATTGTAGAGGAGGGGTATGTTGCCCAACACTACCAATTAGATTTGAACGAAGGAGATGAGGCGACCATTGAAAAAACCGTTGCCATGTATACATCCAGGGATCAGGCGATTTCTGAAGCACAAAACGATGCAGAGCTGGCGGTTTCTCGTACGCCGGACTTTTCGGTATTAGCTTCAGAGCAAGCGCAGACGTGGAAAGCGTTATGGAGGGAATTTGATATCGAACTTGAAACGGATTTTGAGCCGAAGAATAGAACCCATGCACAGCTGATCCTTCGCCTCCATCTTTTTCACTTACTCCAAACGGTTTCTATCAATGCGATGAACCTCGATGTGGGGGTTCCCGCTCGTGGTTGGCATGGGGAGGCCTATCGAGGACACATTTTTTGGGATGAACTCTTCATTTTCCCTACGCTCAATTTGAGAATGCCGAGGATGACGCAAGGGCTGTTAAATTATCGCTACCGAAGGTTGAATGAAGCAAGAGAGGCGGCAAAAGCGTCGGGTTTCGGAGGGGCCATGTTCCCTTGGCAAAGCGGCAGCAGCGGAAGAGAGGAAAGCCAGCTGGTGCATCTTAACCCTCGATCAGGTCGTTGGATTTCTGACTATTCCTATATCCAACGGCATGTCAATGTTGCGATTGCCTATAACGTGTGGCGTTTTTTTGAGGTGACCAATGATATGAATTTTCTCCGTTCCTATGGTGCGGAAATGCTTGTGGAAATCTCCCGTTTTTTGTCGAGCTTATGCACATATAATCCGACGCTTGATCGGTATGAAATTTTCGGTGTGATGGGACCTGACGAATATCATGATGCCTATCCCGATGCGAAGACACCGGGTCTTAATAACAACAGCTACATGAATGTGATGACAGTCTGGGTACTTTGCCGGGCTTTGGAGCTGATCAACATCCTTCCCGAGGACCATCACCGAGAGCTTAGCGATTTGTTGGAACTTCAAAACAGCGAAGTGCATCGCTGGCACGATATTTCAAAGAAAATGAGAGTCGTCTTTCATGAGGATGGAGTTCTCAGTCAGTTTGAAGGGTATCAGCAGTTAAAAGAATTTCCTTGGGAAGAGTATCAGCGCACTTATGGCGATATTCAGCGCTTAGACCGCATTCTCGAAGCAGAGGGCCGCTCCTCCAATGATTATAAAGTCTCTAAACAGGCCGATGTGTTAATGCTTTTTTACCTCTTCTCATCCGAAGAGCTGCAAGAAATTTTTCAACGATTAGACTACCCCTTCTCACCGGACCAAATCCCCAAAACCATTGAGTATTACTTAAAACGGACGTCTCATGGATCTACTCTAAGCAGAATTGTCCACTCATGGGTTCTTAGCCGCGTAGACCGTTTTGCTTCTTGGGATCTTTTTATCAAAGCGTTGATCAGCGACATCTCAGACATTCAAGGAGGAACAACGCAAGAGGGGATTCATCTCGGTTCCATGGCCGGAACCATCGATCTCGTTCAAAGGTGTTATGCAGGAATCGAACCCAAGGGAGACGTTCTCTGGTTCAATCCCTGCCTTCCCGACTCTTTGAAGCGCTTGCGTTTCCATGTCCATTATCAAGGCCACTCGATCGAAATTGAAATTACGCAGACACGGCTCAAAGTGACGGCAAAATACAGTGTCGCTAAAAGAATCTGGATTGGCTTTAGCGGTCAGACTTTTGCATTGAATGCCGGCGAGAAGCAAGAATTTGCCCTTGACAACAAGAGGCAGCGAGCCTCTAAGCCGGTGCAAAAAGAACAATGACCGGAAAAAGACGGAGGCAAGCCCCTGGCTTTGGCGCAGCCGAAATCCAATTCTTGAATTTGTTCGGGTATATCCCCCAGCCCCCTTTTCTTTCTTGAGGCTCCGCCCCAAACCCCGGCAAAGGGGCCGGCCCCTTTGCAATCCCCATTAACAGGTCTTACACAGCAACAGACTGTCCTTCACCCCACATTCCGCATGTTGCGCGGGCGATTTCTTCATCTTTTTAATTCTAAGTGGATTACAAAATCTCGATTGGTGACTACAGACCAAGCTTCGATTTTGTAACCCACTTAGAATCAAAAATCTAT
>JBAUVX010000396.1:0-4614 GCA_049583465.1 Waddliaceae bacterium
GAAGGTCTCATAACGCATTAACAATTCGCCCATGGGGTTAATGTTATAATAGCTAGCTTCCAAAGAAAAATGTTCGACGCCTAAAGTTTCTTTTCTGATTTCCAGCGCTTTTTCATGGTATTCAAGAGCTTTTTCATTTTCTCCCAGGGCGGAGAGACAACATCCCAAATTGTACAAGCTCTGAGCTACAGCCGGATGTTTATCGCCTAGAATTCTTTGTCGGATCCTCAATGCTCTTTCATGGGAATCAAGAGCCTTTTTGATATTCTTCAACCCGAACAAACAGCACCCCACGCCGTTCAAGCTATCTGCTGTACCAAGACTTACAGAACCTAAATTTTCCTCTGTAAGCTCAAGGATCTGTTTAGAGTATGGCAAAGCCTCTTGATACCGTCCGGAATTAATCAATATGGACATCGTGTCAAACAAATTTTTTGTTATAGTAGGTCCTTGATTCTGATCATTTTGTTGAACTTGAGCTTTAGGTGTACCGATTCCAGCCGCTTGCACCTCGGGAGCTCTTGTATTAATTGAAGATAAATTTGGAATTGACATTTTTTTACCTTTTCAAAATTGATTTAAGTTTATGAATTGATTTATTCTCTTTAAAGAAAAATAATAATAAATGCAAAATTGGTTTAATTACATATTTATTAAAAATCAATTTTTTTTCAGCGATTTTGAAAAGGCGTATTAACGTGAATTCGACGTAAGAAATGCAGTGGATTTTTAGACATTTTATTCCGGAGGCCCTAGAGGGTGTCGTCAAATTTCGAATGGCTTTCTTTGAGATGATTTTCTCCCTAGGAAGGCAAAGAACTCAAATTAAGCTGATTCCAAATTTGACGATACCCTCTTAAAACCTGGGTTTAAAACCCTGGAATATGAACCTGTCGGCATTTTGATTTGCGCGAAAGAGGCCCCTCAAAATCAAACGTCGGAACCTTCGAGCTCAACGAGCTCTTCATGGTAATATTGACGCTCATCGAGCTCACCCTCCTGTTTGGCAATGTAAACAGCACAGACTGAGTCGCCAAGAATATTCAATACCGACGATCCCATCTCTCGTATCCGATCAATGCCAACAAGAAGAGCAAGCCCTTCGATGGGCAATCCCACAGAATTGAAGACCACGGAAAGCATGATAATGCTCGCACCGGGAATTCCGGCAGCGCCAATAGCAGCAAGTGTCGCTGTCAGGACAATCACCAACAAATTCTGCCAACCAAGGGTAATGCCAAAGGCCTGAGCAACAAAAAGGACTCCCATTCCCTGAAACATCGCCGCTCCATTCATATTGACGGTCGATCCTAAGGGAAGAACAAAATTGGAAATGTTTTTTGACACTCCCAAATTCTCCTGAACGCAATGCATCGAAACGGGGAGCGTCGCCGTGCTGCTCGATGTCGAAAACGCCATCATAATCGCATCGCCCATCCCCCTAAAAAACGGCCATGGCCGAAGCTTGGCAAAAAACCAAAGAATCGTACAAAAGACCAGGCCAACGTGGATCAGACATCCGCTATAATAAATAAGAAGAAACTTGAACAGAGGAAAAAGAACATCAATCCCAAAAGATCCGGCAGTTGATGCCATGATGGCGAAGACCCCGAAGGGAGAAAATTCCATGACAATGGAAGTCAGCCGATACATCACATCTGCCAATGATTCGAGCATCTCAAGAAGGGGCCTCCCCTTTTCCCCCGCAAAATTAATCGATATACCCAGGAAAAGGGAAAAAACGATAATCTGCAAAATATTTCCTTCAACGAGAGAGGCGACGGGATTTTTGGGAACAATGGATAAGATGATTTCGGAAATGCTAGGAGTCTTCTGCACAATCTCCTTTCCTGTACTCACAAGCTTTAATCCCGATCCGGGTTGAAAAATCTTCGCAAGAACTAATCCGATAAAAATGGCGCAAATTGTTGTAATCAGATAGAGGAAAAGGGTTTTCAATCCCACCCGGCCCAATTTTTGAGGATCATGGATACTGGACACCCCCACTGTCATTGACGACAAGACCAACAAGACGATAATCATGCTGATCAAATGTAAAAATATCGTCCCTACAGGCTTTAACACCTCAGCTCGAGGACCTAATAACAAACCCGTAATCGTCCCAAGAATCAAGGCAATGAATATTTTCATCCACAGCTTCATTTACGATCTCCAACTCGAGTGTCTGACTTTGTCCATTTTTCAGCGTTATCTTTTTGTAAGAGAACTATGTTCTTTGCCCGGCTGTCGTCTTCACCTGCTGAACAAACTGTTCCCATTCTTGCTTGCCTTCCGCCACTTGATGTTCTATTTTTATCCAAACTATTGGTAATTTTACATCTGAAACTTCCGAAATTTTGACTTTATCCTTTTCCGTACACACCAACATTTCCGCTCCCTCTTGTTGTGATAAAGTAGCGAGGCGAGCAATCTCATCAGGATGAAAAAAATGATGATCCCTGAAAAACCTGCGAAAAACAATGTCCGCTCCCAATCCGGCGACTGTTTTTACTACTCGCTCAGGATGAGCAATTCCGGAAAAGATTGCAACTCGTTTGTCTTTAACGGAGCTGAGCTCATTTCCTTGCAAGTCGTAGATATGTGTGACGGCAACCCGCGTTCCAACGACCGGGGCGTCGGTATACATGCGGATATGCTCTTTGCCTTGTTGGAACATCGCGCCATCTTCAACGTCCGCCAACACGACTAAGTGAGCTCGAGAAAGAGACTTGGGACTCTCACGCAGCAAACCCCGAGGAAAGAAAAATCCCTTCTCTAGACATTCACCGACGCCCATCACAATCACTTCATAATCCCGGCCAATACGCCGATGCTGCATTCCGTCATCCAAAAAAGCAATGTCGATGCCTGCATTTGCTGCCATCATCGAAGACTTGATGCGGTCTCTCCCGACAAAAACAAAGGCATTGGGAAGATTGTCGGAAAGTAAATAGGCTTCGTCCCCACAGTAGGCAGCAGAATGCAGGGGCCCCTTGCCGACACTCAAAATAATGGGAGAAGCTAATTTTTCTGCAGGGGAACGATATCCCCTTGCAATGATCGCAAGAGTAGATTCGCCATAGAATTCTTGAGCTAAAAGCAAGGTGATCGGCGTTTTTCCGCTTCCTCCCACAATGAGATTCCCCACACTGATGACGACAGGAATCGGAGGTTGATATTGCCGGATCCATTCATGATCATAGGCCCAGTTGCGGAGAAAAACGATGAAACGATAGGGCCAACTCAGAAATCTTAGAAGCGTCTTTAATAACAATGCTAGAGGTCCACGCTTTTTATCTCTCATGACATCAGTTAGATATACTTCACATGTGTTTAACATACTATATCATTGTGCAATTGTTCAGCGAAGTCATCCCCACATCCTTAAATCAGGGAAACATCTTGCGGTCCAAAACTTGCGTTAGGTTAGATAGCCGAGGGCAATTCTTTCTGCTGCGAGTGTTCTTTTGCATGGGAGTCTTGCTGCGAAGAAAAAAGAAGCAACTCAACCATTTCAATAATGATATGAATCGCTGCCATATGAGCTTCTTGAATTCGATCGGAAGTCTGAACATCCTCGATGATCAGCTCCAAGTCTGCAACCCCTTTGAGCTCGCCCCCGCCTTTTCCTAAAAAAACAATCGTGTTTAGATTCAGCCTCTGCGCCGCTTCGACGGCATTGATGATATTTGGCGATTGACCACTGGTTGTCAAACCAATAAATACATCACCGGACTGACCATAAGCTTCAATTCCGCGAGCAAAGACCCATTCAAATCCGAGATCATTTGCTGTACACGTGATATGACCGGGGTCGGATAAAGCAATGGCGGGTAGAGCTGCACGCTTTTCACGAAAAAAGCCGGTGAGTTCCTCTGAAAAGTGGGACGCATCGCAAAGACTCCCCCCATTGCCGGCGATGATGACCTTGTTTCCTTTTTCGAAACACCGGGCAAGCATCATCGCTGTATCAACAAGAAAAGAGACATTGTCGGGACGGCTCAATTGCTCCACGGCAAGAATGCAATCTTTAATTGAACGTAAAACCTCTCGCTTCATATAAACTCATGATTTAAACCACTGTATTTATTCCATTTTGCCTAATAAAAAATTTTAAGACAAGCACTAAATGGCAATAAGGAATTGAATATTTTTATCAATTTTGTTAGACTTCCCGCTTTTTAACATTAACGCGACTTTGCAAAATTTTTGGACGAAGATGCCGGGAGAGACAAAATCCGGCGTAATGAATTTTTTTAGCTGGAAAACACCCTTGAGATTGATGTTCATCAAAAGAAGGATTGGATGAATGACACTTGCGCTTCGAATAAATATGACATCATCGCCAAAGCAATTCGCTCCTATTGCGCCTCTCCATTTGTCGATATCCCGGATGTACATAAGAATCTTGAAGACTTTTTATCTCTACTTGATCGGGAGAACTTTCATAGGCTTGCTTATTATCTTGTGCAAACTTTGCCCTTTCCGCAGCAATTCCCGTTGAGTGATTTTCTAGAGGCAATTTAAATTTTGGTTTCGTAAACTTTTGGAGCAATACGAACCTTTTTAAATTTACCAAGTTCAATGAAGTCTCCTTTCCGCAAACATCTCAGT
>JBAUVX010000397.1:0-1929 GCA_049583465.1 Waddliaceae bacterium
GTCCAATTCGGACCATCTGCATCGGTCTTCAACAAAATTTGCGCTCTACGAACCCGTTGTGAGGAGCCTTTGAGTTTTTTGATTACTTCTTCGAGCTGACTTCGTTCGTCTTGTGAAAGACGAACAATATATTTCTTTTTCATGATCGCCGCCATTTATGCCTGTAAAGGTACAAATGATAACGGAAATTTTAATATACGTAACTCTAAATTTTAATTATGACGCAGCACTAGGTACTTCCGGAACTCTTTATCGACATATTCGGGGACTGGATCTTTCGGGTTTGTATGCCATGTTTTGCAGGTTTTCTTTATAATGTCAAAAAAAACCGTTTTCTCTGGCTTAAGGAGTCAAAAAGTCTTCCATGATGATGGCGATATTCATTGCAGGCTTCTGTACTTAATGATAAACCCGGGAGGAACCGGCAGCCCCCCATGGAAGCCATCTCTTCCAACCCCTTCCCTTTGCCTCCTAACAAATTTACATCAAGAGGAGGAGTGACAGCATCTTTACCTTAGGGAAAGACGTATTGTGTTCTTGTTTCTTTTTTTTGTTGTTGATCGATAGTAGACATGCAGACTCCTTACATCCAAAAAGATGAATAATCACGAGAGCTTTGACGTTGTGTGGCAAGTAAGTGTATGTAACTCACATAGTGATCATTAAGGATTTTTTGTCTAAGAAAAAATTGATTATCAGCTTGAAACCCAAATTCCTTAATTTTGCGCAATTGAGTCTAAGAGTGATAAAATCTAAAGCCAAGCTTCGATTTTATCACTCTTAGACTCAAAAAGATGAAGAAATCTCCCGCGTAAAACTTAAGGAACTTGGGTTGAAAATAAATCAACCCCGTAGATAGAGTAAAATTAAAGAATAACAAAGCTCACCTTACGCACTTTTTCCTTTACTTAAGAGCCGGCGAGGGGGTAAAGCTTGCAACTATTGCTCCAAAGGCCAACTCCCCGGAGTTGGCCTTTGGAGCAATAGGCAGCAGATTGGCCGCCACAGCCGCTCTAGTAAAGGAAAAAGTGCGTAAGGTGAGTAAACAAAGGATCATGAGTGGTAGATCTCACAATAGAAGAAAAAGAGCTGACTTCTGTCTTAGCTAATGAAAGAACATATAATTCCTGGCAGCGTACAGGATTAACCGGTTTGGTCACAGGACTTGCAGTGGAACGATTTCTCGGCAGCGTAATGCCCTTTTCAATCATGAGAACAACTTCTATGATTTTGCTTTTTTTCAGTATTTTGTGTTTTATTCTGGGAGCGTGGCGATATCAGCATGTGGGAACGAGAATTCCAACATTTAAAATTTCCGGAGCGCCGGAGTTATTACTTGTGATTACCAGTGCTTTTCTCTCTTTTGCATCAATTTTAGCGATCATTGGGCTATGGATGTTCTCTTATTGACAGAAGATTTGCGTCAATAGACAAACTCAGCACTAAAGTTTTTTTAGACAAAGCAAATTTCGAGAGATTGCCTGTTTCGCATATAGTCTCAAAACAGATTTTTCCTTTTTCATCAACAATAGCTACTGAAATTCAGCAATTTCCGTGAAATAAAAATTTTAGCTAATTTTTGGTTTCTTCTACGTCATCAAATACTTTAGCGTAGGTTGTAACGAGCGGAAACTTGATATTCCGATGTCTAGTCGTATGGATCTGGACTAAAAGAGTTCAAGGCTACCACTTCAAGCTTGGTTTTATGAAGAATTCAAAACCGGGACTTTCCTTGAATCTTCATTGATAACTCACCTTACGCAAGGCGTGTAAAAATTGCTTGATAAAACCTACCTGTTAACAGTACAACTCTTGTTCAACCTTTCGATAATGGTGACAAATGGACAAGATGCTCGATCTTTATTCCGACTACTTAATCGCTCAAAATCAATACGCAACAGCTGTGGGCTTGTCTGACCTTTTACAAGG
>JBAUVX010000398.1:0-5156 GCA_049583465.1 Waddliaceae bacterium
CCTTGTAAAAGGTCAGACAAGCCCACAGCTGTTGCGTATTGATTTTGAGCGATTAAGTAGTCGGAATAAAGATCGAGCATCTTGTCCATTTGTCACCATTATCGAAAGGTTGAACAAGAGTTGTACTATTGACAGGTAGGTTTTATCAAGCGATTTTTACACGCCTCCTTTGCATCTTCAATGTACTGCTGAAAATCTCAGAAATGGGCTCAAAAAATTAGGCCTAAAATAACCTGAAGCAAAAGATGCAATCCAAAAAGACGTTAATTCCGCGCATCAGCGCAATCCACGTGTTCATCATCCTTATAAACCCAGTAAAAATCTTGTTGACTGAGCAGTTTTTTAAACGTTAGAGGAGCGTTTTGACTATGCCTTCCTATCGTGTATCCCAGCCACTTTGCAAATGATTGAACGATTGCATAAGGGAGAAGGTAGGGCTTTTCTTTTGCTAGCTGTTTGATCATCTGAACAACATAACGTCTCCCCCGTTTCGCATCTGATCCTGCTATTGAAAGAAGGCGGCGGTAGCTTTCTCTTCCCAGTCCGATGTCAAAGTGCCTCTTAAATTCTTGCAGTAGAGAATACGAATGGGAATGCTTCACAACTGCGTCGGCGACATAACCGATTGCATGCCCTTTCCTGAGAATGTTTGCGACAGCGACGGTGTCTTCCCCAAACAGCACCCGTTGGAAGCCTCCGATTTCTTCCAAGGCCTCTTGAGAATAGGCAGCAAAGGCATTAGAACAGAAAAAGGTATAAATGCCATAATGGCGAACATCGCTGATGGTGCGAAAATGACTTTGAGGAGGATAGTTGAATCCACGAGGAAACGACGCAAAAAACCCCGCCCCGTCGTGAGGAATTTGACGCCCGTAGGCGACCCTTGCTTTTCCACTGACAATGGGAGAAATCAATCTTTCGATCGCATCTTTGCTTGTCGCGTAGGCATCAGGCGTCATCATCACGACGATATCCGTTTTTAAGGCTTTCCGCGCTTTTTCCCGCGTCGATCCATGATTGAATTCTCGCCGCGGGATAACCATTGTCTCAGCTCCTAACGCTTCTGCCTCCTCTACCGTTCCGTCGAAGGAGGAAGAGTTCACCACCAACACCCTCGGCTGCAACGGTGATTCAAGGAGAGGTGGAAGGCAGTGAGGCAGATGATGCTTGGCATTGTGGGTGATCACAATGACACCTATCGTTGACTGCTTGTTAGGAGCCATATCTTTCCATGTAATAGGCAGCGAGTTGATCCCACGCGCGGCTCTCGTCCCACTGCAAGGCTTTGCTGTCAAGAGCGTCGGTATTTACCCGAACCTTCGGCTCAGGGAAAAGGACTTGTTGATCTAGAGTAAATGGGCAAGGGATAGAGAGCCTTTTTCCGATTTCCCGGGAAAAACGCTCGGTAAAATCCCCTTGGCATTCGCAATAGCCGCTTGGATTGAACGTCTCAAATCCGGAATTTTCCGTCAGTTGTTCGGCAAACCCGACATAGGCTTTGGCAAGGAGGGAGACATGAATGTTGTCGCGAACGTACTTAGGACAAGAGACAGTAGGCACCTTTCCTTCAAACCAAGAACGGGCTAAGTGGGAAGTGAAGCGGGGCTCTTCATAGGGCCCAAAGGGGTTGGGGATCACAAATTTCCCCAGTTTCATCTCCATCACTGAAGTAAAAAATTGAAAGGTATCCGACGTCAGCCCTTTTGAAAGCCCATAGGGAGACACCGCACGCAGATTGTCCGTTCCCTTTCCTTCCTTTTGCTCGAACACGCTGCCTGTTAATAGAACCCGTTGACATCCTCTTTGTTGCAACAGCGTCAGCACCTCTTTGATATTTTTCGTATTGTTTTCAAGAGCTTTGGAGAAATTAAAATTGGGATTGCGATAGTCGTAGACGTCGGCAGCATGATGGCACAGCATGTCAAATTTGCCTTCTGTTTCCAACATGGCTAAAAACTGTTCGCTGCCAAAAGGGCTATCAAACACCGGCAAGCATAATTCAAGAACGCTGTCCACGCGCTCTTTTCTCAAGCCTTCATACTTTTCGAAGGGGCGAGGGAAAACAGCGGCTACCTCATGAGAGGCCCGGGCTAATTGCTTGCTCAGCCACATTCCGGTAAAAGAGCCCGCTCCGGTAAAAAGAATTCTCATCGTAAGCCGGCCCCTTCGCAAATAGCAAAGTCAGGGCGGCTTTGATCCTTTTCGGAAATGACGACAGGGGCATTTGGCCATTCAATAGAAAAATAAGGGTCGTTCCATCTGATGCCCCGTTCACACTCGGGAGAATAAAACTCTGAAACGAGATAAAGCATTTCTGTCGAAGGAGCAAGAGTCAAAAAGCCGTGGGCAAATCCTCGTGGAACATACAGCATGCGGCGATTTTCAGCGGATAATTCCACCCCGTAGGAACGGCCAAAGGTCGGCGAGTCTTGGCGAAGGTCGAGAATGACATCATAAATGGAGCCGGAAATGCACCGTACCAACTTCGTCTCTTCATAGGGAGGAAGCTGGTAATGCAACCCTCGCAGCGTCCCTTTTTCTTCGCTGAAAGAGTCATTGACTTGGACAATTTTGGGTTCCAACCCATGATTGTCGAATATCCGAGAACAAAAGAGTCGTGAAAAAAAACCCCGTTGGTCCCCTTTTTGTTCTAATTCAATCAAAACAGCCCCTTTTAAGGGAGTAGAAATGATTTTCATGCCGATCTTCTTTTTGTATAATCCCGAACCTGATTGACGCATACCCGGCGCATATCGTTTGACTGTTCATAAGCTTTAAACCAATCTACCGTTGCTGCCAAGGCCTCTTTCCAAGTGTAGGCCGGATGCCATCGTAGTCGGTTAGCTGCTTTATCCCAGTTGAGCTTAAGAACGGTGTTTTCTTGGGATTCACCCGTTTTACCAATGTCAATCCACTCTCCATGACCCCAGAGGCCGATCGCATTTTCTACCAACGCTCGTGTGGTAACGGCTTCATGTTCGAGGGGGCCAAAGTTCCAAGCCTCTGCCCAAGGCCGCCCTTCACGAAGCAGTCGATTTGCTAGCATTAAATACCCGTAAAGTGGATCGAGGACATGCAGCCATGGTCTGACACTGCTTGGATGCCGCACTTCAATGGGGACTTGCTTCATCAATGCTTTCATGCAGTCGGGAAGGAGACGAAATGGGGAAAAATCCCCCCCTCCAATGACGTTGCCCGCCCTAGCGGTTGCAATGGCCGTGCCCTGTTTGAAGAAAGAGGTGCGGTAGGCAGCCACCGCCAGCTCTGCCATGGCTTTGCTTGCACTATAGGGATCATCACCCCCTAAAGGGTCGTTTTCACGGTATCCCCAGACCCACTCGTTGTTGACATAGCATTTATCTGTTGTTACGATGACAAGGCTTTTGACAAAGGCTTTATTCCGAGCAGCATCCAAAAGATTCACTGTCCCCCCTGCATTGATGGAAAATGTCTCATGAGGGTGTGTGAAGGAGTGGAGGATAATCGGCTGCGCGGCCAAGTGAAAGATCACCTCCGGTTTTTCATGGTCGATGGTGTGGTTAAGCTTTTCAGCATCCCGGACATCGCCGATGACATGTGTCATTGTCTCTTCAAGACGAGAGAGAGAGAACAGACTTGGCTTTGTGGGAGGCTCTAAGCTATAGCCGACGACGTTGGCGCCCAATTCTTGAAGCCAGATCGTCAACCATGACCCTTTGAAACCGGTATGACCGGTCACGAGTACGGTTTTACCCCGAAATGACTCGAAGCCGTCAGCCGACACGAGATGACTCCAAATTGACAGCACTAATCATTTCAACCGGTAGTGTCCATGGAGCATTCCCCGATTCCCACAGCTGATTGAGATAGTCCCAATCGCGCTGTGTATCCATGCAGGCCCAAAATCCATCGTGTTTGAACATTTTGAGTTCCCCGTCGTGGGCAAGCTTGACAAGGGGGTCTTTTTCAAGGATGCAGTTGGGATTTTTGCTCAAATAATGCGATAAAAACTCTCGCTTAAAGAAGAAGAAGCCCCCATTAATCCATTTTTCTCGAAATTCGGGCTTTTCGGAAAATTGCATGACATGATCGCCGGAGAGGTTGATTTCTCCAAATCGCGAGGGGGGGTGAACCCCTAATACGGTACCGATCTTGCCGTGTTGGCAGTGGAAATGAAACTCGGATTTCAGATTCACGTTTGTCAATCCATCGCCATAGGTAACCGCCGCATGTTGACAGTTGCCCATATACTTTTCAGCCGCTTTGGCAACACGGGCTCCTGTCATTGCGTTTTCCCCGGTGTAGGCCACTGTGACCTCCCAGTCTTCTCCGTGGTCAATCGAATGGACGGTGAGGCGGTTCGTTTTGAGGCTGACTGTAAAATCGCTGTTCATCGACGCATAATTGAGGAAATAGGATTTGATGATTTCGGACTTAAAGCCGGTGCAAAGAACAAACTTGCGAAAGCCATGTCGGTTGTAAAGGTGCATAATGTGCCATAAAATGGGATAGCGGCCGATGAGGATCATCGGCTTTGGCTTAAATTCTGTTTCTTCCTTAAAGCGGGTTCCCATCCCCCCGCACAAAATGAATACTGTAGTTTCGGAAATTTCTTGCATGTGCCTCTTCTTTTACGGCCTTGTTCACCTTCTTGTCCGCTGCGAGGGGCCCCCTATTGGGTTTTCCCTTGTCCTAATACCCTAGCGGCAATTTCCTTCTCGCAAACTTTTCTTTAAACAGGTTGTAAAATCGAAAATCAAGTGTAGACGGCTTGGTTCGCTTTGTCTAGGGAAAATTTCGGCTCCGCGCTAGATGTCAGCGGCAAAGATGTGTTTTTTCCACGGACCGTGCAGCAGGCGAGTGGTCCCTGAATCTACTTGCTTCCTCCATATACTTATCTATTTTTTCAAAAGCAGCCATGGACATTCGTGTATCGCTTTTTTCGATAATTTTAGCCTCGTACATCTTGCGAACCAAATCACTACACTTGCTAGATAAATTTGGAAAAGGGGAGTCACTGTACACACTTTGATGAAGCCCTAATGTTTTTACCCACATTCCGCATGTTGCGGGAGGTGATTTCAATAGATTTTTGATTCTAAGTGGGTTACAAAATCGAAGCTTGGTCTGTAGTCACCAGTCGAGATTTTGTAATCCACTTAGAATTAAAAAGATGA
>JBAUVX010000399.1:0-9654 GCA_049583465.1 Waddliaceae bacterium
TCGAATCATAAACGGATTTTGAGCTTAGAACTGCCCCCGTCCTTTCTCTCTGTGCTCTCTGTGTCTCTGTGTTTTACACTAACAACCATGCTTTAAATGAGTGGTGAAACTAGTACCTGCGCATTACCAACCGAAATCGCAAAATCGCAATTCGCCCATGGCGTAAATTTCCACAGATCATGAAATTCCTTGCAAACTTTAACCGAGCTTCCTATACTTTTTTCCTATGTATGTTCAACGCACGACCAAGTCCTTGATGGGACACATCCTCGGATATTTCTGGATTGCTTTAGGTGCTTTTCTTGCTGCTTCTTCTATCCAATTTTTCCTGATCCCTAACGATCTAATTGATGGAGGTGTCGTCGGAATCGCCATGATTTTCGGATATATTTTCGGACAGAACCTTCTTCCCCTTTTTCTGATTCTTTTTACTGCACCGTTTCTCTTCATGGCATACAGATATATAGGAAAAATTTTTTTAACCCACATGTTCTTTGCTGTCTTATTGTTTATCGGCTCGTTTCATTTTATTCAGAACTGGATCCCATGGGAATTTGAAGGAGAAAGCTTGGAAGTCGTGGTGATTGGCGGATGTATTCTTGGCATCGGAGTCGGATTAATCATTCGGTATGGCGGCTGCCTTGACGGAACAGAGATTCTGGCGATCCTCATCAATCGCAACATCGGCATCACTGTGGGGCAAGTTGTCTTGTTCTGCAATGTGTTTATTTTTGCAGCAGCCGGATTTGTCTTTCAGGACTGGCACCCTCCCCTTCTCTCATTGATCACGTTTATGGTAGCAACAAAAGTCATGGATGCAGTCATTGTCGGCCTCGAAGAAACAAAATCGGTCTTGATCATTTCGTCAAAATCTCAAGAGATCGCCGATGCGATCATCCATGAGCTTGGTTTAGGACTTACCATCATGTATGGGCGCGGCGGATTTTCCGGTGATGAAAGAGAGATTCTTTACGTCATTTCTGAACGTTTACAGTTAGCTGAACTAAAGGAACTCATCTTTCAAGAAGACCCGAAAGCCTTTATTGCGATTGAAAATTTGCATGAAGTAACAAGCGGAACGCAAAATCAATCACCGGCTCGAAAGCAAAAACGGCAAGAAAACATCATCGCAAAACTTTTCCGTCGAAAATGGGGAAACGCGCAATCATCCCATCTTTTTTAGTCAATCTTCCCTTAGAACCGGCATTCCGCATTTCGCGCGAAGCGATTTCAATAGATTTTTGATTCTAATTTTGAAAATTAGCCCTTTTACCCATTCGGCTTTGACTGCAGCCAACCAATTTCTAAGTTTCTACTTTGGCCCTATAATTATGAAATTAATGCTTGAATCTTAAATAAAAATTGCTTATGAACAAGGAGTTTGGGTATTGTCAACTGGACTATATGCACATTCAATTTCAAGAATTGCCCTGCGGGACAAAGCTGTTAGCCGGATTTTACAGCAAAAGAAGCAAGGAGTAAGTATGCTAAGAACATTAGCTATTTTATTTGGTATCGTGTTTATCATTGTAGGAGTTTTGGGGTTTCTTCCCACATTTGTGATCAATGGTAAACTTTTTGACCTCTTCCAAATCAACTTTGAGCACAACATTCTTCATCTCGTATCGGGAGTTTTAGCATTGCTTTGCGGGTTATCAAGCGGATTTGCCTCAAAAATGTTTTTTATCATTTTTGGTGTCGTCTATGCTTTTCTTGCTTTTCTTGGCTTTATCCAAGGAGAAGGAATGTTATTCGAGATGATTGCGATTAACCCGGCTGATAATTGGTTCAATGCCGGCGTTGCAGCATTGAGCTTGCTCATTGGGTTCGGGCTTAAGTATTGACCAAACCGCAGCACTGATGAACGATGACAAAGATAAAATCTTCGGAACAGATTCTTGGCGAGTCTTCCGTATTATTGCAGAATTTGTTGAGGGTTTTGAAACACTGACAGAGATTGGTCCCTCGGTTTCAATTTTTGGTTCAGGACGTTTGCGACCTGATAGTCCCTATTATCCGATGGGAGTTCATGTAGCTCAAAAAATTGCCAAACGGGGGTTTGCCATCATCACAGGTGGAGGCCCGGGTATCATGGAAGCGGCAAACAAAGGAGCGCAGACCGCAAAAGGCATCTCGTGTGGAATCGGTATTGATATACAAAGAGAGCTGGAAATGAACCCTTACGTCGACCCTTCCTACCAACTTCGATTCCGCTACTTTTTTGTGAGAAAAGTAATGTTTGTTCGCTACGCCAAAGCGTGCGTATTTTTGCCTGGGGGTCTTGGAACCATGGATGAACTGTTCGAAGCAATGACGTTGATTCAAACTGAAAAAATCCACCCTTTTCCCATTTTTCTGATGGGACAGGCCTACTGGAGAGGATTGAAGCAGTGGTTAACGGATGAAGTGCTAAGAATGGGGTGCATGGAAGAAAAAGACCTCGACCTCATCCGCATCACCGATGATCCTGAAGAAGTAGCTCAGGTCATCGAGCAGCACTGCCAACAGGATCGATCAAAACAAAATTTCTAATTGTATGTAACAGATCGTCCTCCTCCTCTTCCTCTTGCTCCCGGGTGGAGGCGGTGATCCCTCCCAACCCTCTCATGAATCGCTGTGGAGTAGAGAGGCCGCCCCCCTCTCCCACGGAGAATTCTTCCGGCAGCAGCAACTCTTTGCCTACGTACTCTCTCTCTCTGTTGTCCTTCGCTTCCAGGATGAAAATGACCGACTCTCTCTCTTCTTCCCTGTTGGATGGGAACAACATTCCTATGAATACGATGAGGTCTGTTACGAGAATTACTCGGCCAAATGCTGTCTTTGATTCCCCGGACAATAATATATCCAATCGATCCTGCCAATGCAGATAATCCTACCAATGAATATGAGGAAGAATTCGATTCCCCTTGAGAAGGGCTTCCTCCACGTATGGGTCTGTGCCTCGATCCTGAAGAAGCTCCGGGTTGTGCTTGATCTTCTTCTAACGTGTCGTCGTATTCAAGAGGAGGCGCTGATGGAACGGGGATCGGAGGCGTTGATTGAGGGGGAAAATGATCATCACATTTCCGTGTTTTTAGGTAGCCGGAGAGGCCATAAAAACATACCGGCCCTACTAGTAAATTCAATGTTGCGAGAAGAGCAAAAACGGTGACTGCTATGGTCGCGATTTTTTGCTTGGTAGTCATTGTATGTTTACCGGGAAAACCCTCAACTTCGCGATGATAGCAGGTAAACGGTGCATAATAGTGTTGGATATTCGTTAGCGCATTAAACATTTTGAAACCTCATGGGTTAAGTATTCCTATTCATATTGTTTAGTAGATGCTGCTACCAATGACATAGTTCATTCTGTTCACGTTGATCAGAATATTGGGATTGCTATGGGATAAATAGCCATCATTGATGCCAATAATGACCGCATGATCGAAACACCACGTATCCAATATACTATTATCCCAAAAAGATACTTGCCATACACTGCCATCGTTTAAGTAAACCTCTCGATGGACATAATCGATGCCAACGATATAGTAGGTATAACACCCGCAACAAAGAGGACCTAAACAAAGATTAGCTTTTACAGTCACGTATGTGTTCAGGTTCACTAGACAGAAGTCTTCCGTTGAAAGCATCGGCTCATTCTCATTAGGAGTAACGATAACGGTATCCCCGCTCATCCAGTTTAACGTTTTACGCCGATCACTGAAGCTGACAGACCAGATCGAACCATCTTCGAACTCAACTGTGTCCCCAAAGGGTGAAACGACAACGGGAAAATGAAACGCCCCATCATGTGTGCTTGTGTATGTTCTAAACTTATGCTCATGTGTTGGTGTGTATGTTCTAAACTCATGCTTTGGAACACCCCTATTTTTGCTTGCTTGCCGATTTTCCCGGTCGGGTTTTTGACAAGGGATCTTTTCTTTTCCTTCATTGAAAGCTAAATCTTCTTGTTCAGCTTCGGTGAGATTAGCCAACTCCTCATCGGACAAGGGCACCCCTTTTGTCACTTTATCGGCAAGAAGAGCTCTTTTTTCTTGGATCTTCGCCCGTTCAATATAGCTCATCGCATGTTCACCAACAAGCACGCGTTCTGCTTCAGACTGCTTTTGGTTCTCTTCTGCAAAGAGAGGTCCGCTCATCATGACCACTCCCCATAGAGTGCAAGACAAAAACGGAAAAAACTTATTTGTGGTCATATTCTGCGTCCTCCCTGTAAAAATGTATGACGTATTTCCTACCGATCGACTACGTGCAATGAATCATCACTGCTTTAGAGTTTCTATCCGACGACGAAGTCAAAAAAAACCCTTGAACGCGCATCTGACTCCAGCGGTCACGATATTCTATCCTATCGGATTCTTCATTGCAAAGTAGAATCAAATGAAATTTTCAAATTGAACGCCCGCAGGATGCAACAAAATTTTAAAGATTAGTTAAAGATTAGTTAAATTTTTCTTATAAACCGAGTTGTGCGGAAAACTGCTGCTACAGGTGATTTTGAGTGCCTAGATTTTATCTGCAAGGCCGAAGGCAATCTCGTTAGAGCTTGGGAAGAACTTGCCGGAAAAAGATAGGTGCTCAAAATCATTTGTGGCAGCAGTTTTCCGCACAACCCGGGTTTACAGTCTCATTGGCAACTACTCGGACAACTCAAAGGTGCAACCTTCCTCCATTAACTGATCGATGTAGGCAAGGTCATAATCCCCTTTAAGAAAATTGGGATCTTCGAGCATATAACGATGAAAGGGAATTGTCGAGTGAACTCCTCCGATATGAAACTCCCGCAACGCCCGTTTAGCAATGTTGATAGCATCGGTACGATCTCTCCCGCGAACAATTAATTTTGCAATCATCGAATCATAGTTAGGGGGGATTTTATACCCCGAATAACAGGCGCTGTCAACGCGGACGTGGGGTCCTCCGGGAGGAAGATAGTAGTCTAATCGTCCTGGAGAAGGTGCAAATTGCTGCACAGGATTTTCTGCGTTAATGCGAAATTGAAAGACATGTCCATCAAAAATAATCTCCTTTTGCCGATAGCTCAGTTTTTTTCCCATCGCAATCAACAATTGTTCCCGAACAAGATCAATGCCTGTTAGCTCCTCTGTTACTGTATGTTCAACCTGTATTCTTGTATTCACCTCCATAAAGTAAAAATGATGATCCCGATCAACTAAAAATTCAACGGTTCCCACAGAGTTGTAGCCGACCTCTTTCACAACATTAATAGCAGCCTGCCCCATTTTTTTCCGCATTCTTGCTCCGATAAAGGGGCTGGGAGTCTCTTCAATAATCTTTTGCCTTCGCCGTTGAATCGTGCAATCTCTTTCACCCAGGTGAACATAGTGCCTATGTTTATCTCCGATGACTTGAACTTCAATGTGGCGGGGATTTTCGATCATCTTCTCCAAATAGACGTCCGGATTTCCAAAACTGACCTCTGCTTCGGCACGGGCTGCTGCAAAATGCTTTTCCAACTCCTCTCTGTTGCGCGAAATGCGGATCCCCTTTCCACCTCCACCCGCTACTGCTTTAATAAAAACGGGAAATCCGATCTGCTTGACGACATCGAGCGCCTCGCGTAGATTAGAGACTACACTCTCTGAGCCGGGAATAGTCGGACAACCGACCTGTTTAGCAACTGCTTTAGCTTTAATTTTATCGCCGAGTAAAGCAATGGCATCAGGGGAAGGCCCAATAAATTCCAAGCCGCAGCTTTCACAAATAGAGGCAAAGCTTGGATTTTCACTTAAGAACCCATATCCGGGATGAATCGCATCGGCTCCGGTCACTTCGCATGCCGAAAGAATGTTAGGAATTTTTAAATAGGAACGGCTGGCAGGCGCCTCTCCAATGCAAATGGCTTCATCGGCATGGAGAACATGGAGCGCTTCTGCGTCAGCTTCAGAATAGACCGCCACCGTTTGTAAACCTAAATCGTGGCAGGCGCGAATGATGCGAACGGCAATTTCGCCACGATTGGCAATCAATATCTTTTGCATCAATAAGAAATCTTAAAGAGTTTTGTCCCAAATTCGACAGGATGGCTGTTCTCAACAAGAATCTCTTCGACAGTCCCTTCTACTCCTGCTTTGACTTCATTCATCACTTTCATTGCTTCGATAATGCACACAACGGTATCCTTTCCGATTTTTTCTCCAACTTTCACAAGTTCAGGCTCTTCCGCACCCGGCGCCGAATAAAAAGTCCCAACCATTGGTGATCGAATATATACCCCTTCCGATTCTTCTCTGCCATCTCCTGCCCTCTCACGCGGAGGGTGGAAGGATGGCGGAATATCAATTGCTTTTAATTGAGAAGGCCGACCGGGAACATATGGGAGTTGCTGTTCAAGCTCAGAGGCTTCGGCAGGAGCTTCCCCTTTTTCTACGTGGCGCTCTCTCTCCAGTTCGAGTTCAAAGTCTTTTTCTTTGATACGAAGCTGTTTAGTCCCCGTTCGCGCCATAGCTGCCATTAATTCTTTAATTTGCCTCAATTCCAAAACTTAGAACCTCCGTATCGGTCTGATCGAAAACCCGGGTTTAAACCCTTTGGATATACTCATTTGCTTTTGTGTCAACTTTGATAATATCCCCTACCTCAATAAAGGGGGGAACTTCGATTCTGGCCCCTGTTTCCAAAATGGCAATTTTTGTGGCGTTTGACAAAGGGGATAGCTCCTCGTCTCCCTCGGTTTTCGCAACCATGAGTTCCAAGAAATGGGGCAATTCGATAGAAAAAATGGTGTCGCCGTAAAAAGAAGCTTGTAATTCCGTACCTTCTTTTAAATAACGAGTCTTATCACTCACGACACCGGCAGGAACAAGGACCTGTTCAAAATTGTGAATGTCGAGGAATAAATAATCTTTCCCCTCGATGTAAAGAAACTCCAAATCCCTTTGCTCAAGGGATACGTCCTGCACCTCTTGATTGACCTTGAAGTTCTTTTCAATTACCTTATTTTTCCCAAGCTCGCGCAATTTTGTCTTAATAAAAGGAGTCCCCTTGGGAACTGTCACCTTAACGCTAGATTCAACTTGATAAAGCTTGCCATTAATCGATAGCGTCATTCCGGGTGTAAGATGATGACTCTTGATCATTGTTTCAACCTTCATTTGGCACAGTACTCGCGGCTTGACGCAGCTGTCTTATCCCCTCGGCCATATTTGAACAGTTGAAGAGATAGGATCCCGCCACCAGAACATTGGCTCCCGCTTCGATCGCTTGTCGAGCAGTGGTTGGATTAACCCCTCCATCGACTTGGATATCTAAAGGAGGCAGCTTTTCCCCCTTAGATCCCGATTGTGGAGTCACTCCTCCTTCTCGAATATTGAGCTTATTGCAGATATCCCGGATTTCCCGGACTTTTTCCAACACATCCGGAATGAATTGCTGCCCGCCGAAGCCGGGATCGACCGTCATCATGAGAATCACATCGCACATATTGAGATATTTTAGGACCATGCCGGCCGGGGTCTCCGGTCGAAATGCCAAACCTGCTTTGATGTTGCATTTCCGTATATAATGTAATGTGTCTTCCACGTCTTCCGTCGCTTCAAAGTGAAAGGTGATATTATCGGCCCCCGACTCTACGATCCGTTCAATATTATCGAAGGGGTGGTAGACCATGATATGGACATCTAGAAACATAGAAGTCGCACGATTAATTGCGGTGATGGCTTTTGGCCCCAAAGTTAAATTAGGGACAAAGTTTCCATCCATGATATCGATGTGCAGCCAATCGGCGCCGGAGTCTTCTATCCTTCTTGCTTCATCAGCAAGATGGCCGAAGTCTCCGGCTAAAATAGATGGCGCGACTTTTATGGGTCCGGAATCCATGCTCATCACACTTTATTTTATCCTGAATGTGCAGCTTTGCCCTGCGTTTACAAAATCAGAAATTCTCGCTCGGATCGCGGCAATCGCCCGCATTTTAAAAGGCGAAAAACACTCGCAAGATGAACGAAAGTTCTGTTCTACTCAGAGAAAAACTCACAGCTTTCAGGTTCATTACTGTTCCTGTCATCCATTCTCTCTTAAAAATAGATCAAAAGTCAAGAACGTAAAATGCCGGCGGGTTTACTTCTAGAATTTTTTTTTCTAGACACGCTCTCAGATTACTAAACGTCAAGCAAAACGGTGTTGCAGAAAAAAATTGACCCTGCTAAACTTTGCTCTCTTATTGATGCAAGTGTGCACATCTTAATTGATTGTTCCTTTTATCTTTATATTCACGATTAGGCGATTTGTATCCTTATTTATAGAAGAAGATGAAACGCAAGCTACAGTCGAATACCCTCTCAACGGGCCTAGCGATGTTTTCCATGTTTTTTGGAGCGGGAAATATTGTTTTTCCTCTGGCTATGGGCCAGTATGCGCAAGATCAAAATTTCTGGGCGATTTTAGGATTGCTGATTACTGCTGTCGGGGTTCCCTTTCTGGGATTGATCTCCATGACCCTATTCGACGGCAACCATCAACATTTTTTTGAAAGGGTAGGAAAAATTCCGGGGTTTTTGATGATTCTCTTCATCATGGGTCTGATTGGCCCCTTCGGGGCAATGCCTCGGGTCATCGCTTTGTCTTATTCTACAGCGAGCCTTTTTCTCCCCCACATTTCCCTGCCCCTCTTTAGCCTCGCCGCATGTGTTCTGATCTATGGGCTCACATACAAAAGGAGCAGACTGTTAGAAATTTTGGGATATGTACTCACTCCTCTACTTATCACATCATTGCTCATTCTCATCATTAAAGGGCTCATTTCATCTCCTGCCGCCGTCCCCGCCGAAAACTCAGCCCTCTCGATTTTTGTCCAGGGATTGCGTGAAGGCTATAATACCATGGATTTGATGGGGGCTTTTTTCTTTTCCTCTGTGGTCATTATGTGCTTGAAAAAAGAACTCCACCCGGAAGATCGGAAAGACTTTCGCAGATTGATCGCAATGACGCTTAAAGCGAGTTGTATTGGAGCCGGCCTCCTCGCCTTTGTCTATTTTGGCATGAGCTACATTGGGGCCTTTCATAGTGAAATTCTCTCGCAAACGCCTCAAGATGAAATGATTGGTGCGATTTCCCTACACATTCTCGGTTCCTTTGGCGCCGCGATCGCCATTGCTGCAGTGTCATTGACATGCCTGACAACAGCAATTGCTCTTGCAGCTGTTTTTGCCGAGTTTTTGCATGAAGATATCTTTTTAAAGAAGATCAATTACCAAGTGAGCCTTATTCTCACTTTGGTTGCGACTTTTTTCATGTCAACGCTCAACTTCAGCGGAATTCAGAGAATTTTAGCTCCTATTTTGATGATCTGCTATCCCGCTTTGATTACACTCGCCCTGATTAATCTCCTCCATAAACTCTACGGGTTTAAACCCGTGAAAATCCCCGTACTGGCGGTGTTTATCCTCTCTTTAGTTTTTTATCTCGTTTAACGTATTCCACTTCATTACTTGAACCTATCCGTAAATTGACTTCTTTGAAAGCAAACTTGGACAAGTTTGGCAAGAAGAAGAGCTAAAAAAGATCCAATAAACCCCATGGGCGAATTGTTAATGCGTTATGAGACCTTCAAACTGTAAAGGCTCGTTGCCTAATTCCATATTCAGTTTGACACACACCGTATGAGCTAGCAATTTTCTCCAAAATCGAGAA
>JBAUVX010000400.1:0-11326 GCA_049583465.1 Waddliaceae bacterium
GGTGCGGAATGTGGGGAAAATCCTAGCATGACAAGGAATTACATTCACACACTTTCACCGCAAGGACACGCAAAGAGTGCGTTCGCAAAAATTACAAAAGAGAAACTCTTTCATACACCTGATTTTATATCTGCAAAGGATAAGTCTCGATGGTAAGCTTATTGCTAGGATTGGTGCAGATGAATCAGGTCTTGCGAATGTGACTGTTCTGCCGATAGAAGACGATTTTACTGCTTCTCAAAAGTTAAGCTTTTTAAGACCCCCGGGATTATCCAATTTTTTTGGTATGCAGACAGTAAAAAGGTTCTGCTACTCAAAGATAAAAATGGAACCGGGCAATTTGGATTTGCACGGTTTTGATTTCATGACAACCCTTTTTCAGGTCTAGGGATGTAGGTAAAAAGATTACACCTTAATTAGATATTTTTTGACATTGTTATTTTGTGACCTTTATAACACTATCTTTAAGAATAGGATGGCGTGCTGCCCGCACATCATCTAAACGTATAACGGGTAGCGTATGAGGGGCGTTTTTCTAAGGAATTGAAAATTTATTGTAATCAATTTTGCCATTAGTAAGAAGGGGAAAAGATTCGACGCAAAAGAATTTGTTTGGAATCATATAACTAGGCAACGATCGAGACAACTGTTCTCGAAACTTATTGATTTGTTCACGTCCATTTTCTCCACTATTTTCCACTAATTCATTTTCAGCAATCCAGAATACAACGAGATGTTGTCCAGACCCTGATGGATTCTTGATACTTTGAACGACGCATTGCCGTACTCCCTGAATTTTCGAAAAAATAGACTCCACCTCACCCAATTCTATTCGATACCCCCGAATTTTCACTTGACGATCAATACGACCTGAAACAATATAATCGCCATCTGACAATTGTGTTGCATAATCACCTGTTTTGTAATAGCGAACTCCATCAATACCAACAAAGCCTGCATTTGTCGATTTAAGATCATTATGATATCCTTCAGCTAAGCCTTCACCGGAGATGTAAAGTTCCCCCTTTTTTCCCTTAGGCAGCTCAAGACCTCTCTTGTCTCTTATGGAGTAATGATACCCTCTCAAGGGGACGCCTACAGTGATTTGAGAAAATCCTGGATGCAGTTGTTTTGCACTGGACCAAATAATTGTTTCAGTTGGACCATAAAGATTCCATAAGGAATTGGATGATTTAAGAAGATAACGGGCGAGAGATTCTGTCAATGGTTCTCCTCCAGACAAAAGAGTTAGCTTGGGATTCCCTTGCCATCCCCAAGTCCTGATAAGTTCCCATATCGAAGGAGTCGCTTGAACCATGTTGACGCTAGTAGAATCAAGAAATGAAATCAACTCCTCTGGATTTGCAGCGGTTTTAGGGGGAGTAAAAACAACTTGCCCTCCATTGACAAGAGGTAGGAATAACTCCAATAGACTGATATCGAATGACAGTGAAGTTATTGAAAGTATTGAGGTTGAAGAGCTCGGAGTTAGTCGGTCAGTAATCGCATCCATAAAATAAGAAAACCCTTGGAGAGATACTTTAACCCCTTTAGGTTTCCCTGTTGAACCAGAAGTATAGAGGATATATGCGATTTGGGCATGAATACAAGCTCTATTTAAGGCAATTTTTTGACAACCATGATGGTGGATTGAGAAGTAACTCAGCAACAAATGGGAATCAAAATATTCATATTCCACTTCATCATTAAAAAAGATCAACCACTTAGGTTGACTATCTTCTACATAGTCCCTGATCCTCCCCATGGGTAACACAGGATCAATTGGCAATACTGTTCCACCTGCTTGAAGAATTCCAATCATTGTGATGAGTGCTTCTGGAGTAGGATAAGAATAAACAGCAACAACATCATTAAGTAGACATCCCCGAGAAATCAAAAAGGATGCTATTCTACTCACTGCACGCCCCAAATCTTGATAAGAGTAGACCTTGCCATTGTAAACCATAGCTGTCTTATGAGGATATTTTTGGATATTCCAATTAATTTCTGTTGTCAAGTTTTTTATTTGCATTTAGCCACAATTACTTTTTTGAGTCTTGTCCTTTACCTCGGGCAAAGTTTCGGCCAGTTGCGCCACCCTATCTTAAGCATTTGTTTCCTCGGCAAAGCTTTAGAATCATTCCCGTGTTTTCCCTCAATATTAAAAGATCTTTTTTCTGGTAAATCACCGGGTCAAAAACTACTCATTTTTTTCTTTGATTTTACTTCTCGTCCACTTCTCCCAAACCACCTTTGCAGTTGCCAACGCTGAAATGCTCCACAGTGTACCTGACGAAAGAAGAGTGTTTGGATAATTGATATACAGCCCTTGTGCAAGGTAACCGATAGCTTTGAGGCCAAGTAATGAAATAATGGAAGTTTGTCTCATATCCAACGCTTTCTTCATTTGCTGCTTACTTGAAAAGCTTCCATGGATTTTCTCAAAGGTTAAGACACCAATTTGTCTAATAACACGGTTCTGAAACGAGGGGTCTTTGATATCCACGTCTGTAGTATCGAGAATTGAAAGGATCATGTTGTTTTCGAATAAATCCCTGATTGTCAATAGGAGAGAAGAGGATAAATCTATGGGGCACAATACATTTATTAACGTGTGAATCCCTGAGGAATTGCCGCCACATAGAGAGGCTAAGGATGCCAGAGGTAGTGCACAAGTCGTAAAAATATCGAAAGCTTTGGTTACCACTCTGGTAGCAGTTGCTACCATTGGAGAATAGTTACCCTCTCTAACAGCATTTGCAAAATCGGATAAATTTTTGAGTAGCACACGATACTGAAGGTTTAAAGAAACAAGCCCCGTACACTCGAACAACTTATTTGAGGAAATGACAATTTTTGCAGGAATTGAGTCGGTTAAGTGATCGACAACGACTACAGTGTGAAGAAATAACATGCCAATTTGATAGAGAAGATCGCTATGGTTGTGATAGACCCACATCACATTGTTACAAGGCTTTAATTCTTTTGCATGCGATATCGTGTTATCAGTTAAAATCTGAGGCATCTTAACAGTCCTAAAACTGGTTGGGCAATTTCTCTAGTGCATCTTCAATAGAAATTTGTTTGTGCTTAACCATTTGGATAAGGCTTTCAAGGTCGGACGACTTTCTTAGAGATTCATTTTCAATAGATTTGGACATACTGCTAAATTTTTCAATCTGTTCATGAAAATATGGAAACTGGAATAGATCAGCAACTGTCGTTTCGATTTGAAGTCTTTCTCGGATCAGTTTAATAAGCTTAAGGGCAGTCAATGACGTTCCACCAATTTGAAAGAAATTGGCATTCTTACTAATCGTATCATACCCTAGCACTTCCTTCCATATCTTGAAAAGTTTTTGGTGAATTTCTTGTTCGGAATAAGAGCGTTTTTTTATGACCTCTCTGGGATTTGAGTCCACTTCTTTACAATCTTTTGAAAATTGCAGCTTGATCACCGGTTTTAAATATTGGATATCTTTGAAATTGAATCGACTCACGATAGCAAATTTTTCCTTTGAATCTAAAAAGAGCTCGAGGGTACTGAGAAACTCGGATGGCTCGATCGCTGGTATGGGGGTCATTCCAAGGTTAAGATTACGGTGATCATTGACAAGAGTTAAATTCAGGACTTGAGTCATCACTCCTTTGTCGTTGTGATAGGGACCAAAAGAGTCAAAGAATTGGTTCACTGCACAGCACTCACTCGCCATTTTACCACCCAGTAAAGAAGAAATGGAAGAAAAGATGATCCATTTCTTGGGATGGAGCTTTTGAGCATACTCAAACACATCCCTTAAACCATCTACACGGCTTGAAATTTTTGCAGCGAACTCCTCGAATGAAATTTCTTTGATGAATTTATGAGCGAGGTCTTTGGTGAGCATAAAAATGGTTGAAACAGTATCGTAATTTTTCTTAACCCATTCCATTGATTTTTCAATTTGGGATGGTTGGGTGACATCTGTTACCAAATGAATGTAGCGGGATCCTCTAGCTTGGATTTCATCGATAAAATGTTGTTCAGGAGCATGGCGACTTAAGATAATGAACGTCCCTCTTGCTTTTTGAGAAAATTTATCAACCATGAGGCTCCCCAAATAACCGCTGCCTCCAAAAATGAGAAGAACATCCCCGTCTTCAATATGTTGAGAAGATGGTAAATCGTGGAAAGCTTTTTGCCGAATCACCTCAACGTAACACTTTGAGTCTCGAATTGCGACCAGGGGTCTTTTCTCTTCTCTGGGAGCTAGGATTTCATTGATTAGGCAGTCGGACACATCTTTTCCCCACTCATAATCAATACTAGAAGTTCCTATCCATGGATGTTCTTGCGAAAGAACGCGAACGAAACCATATGCAAGTGATCGGACGGGTTGAACCAGTAGTGCTTCATTGTTCACTTTTTTGGCGTAAGAGGAGACCACGGTCATGAAAATTTCTTTTGGAGGAAGGCGCTTCACAACGGCACGGCTCAAATGGAAAAGGGAGTAGAGTCCACGTTCTTTGATTCGAAGAATCTCCTCCCTGCTAAAGGGATCAGTTGAAGGTTCAAGATAGGTCCACAGATGTAGGATCTCTTTAATGGGTACGTCATTTTCTTCTAGAATTTCGATCAGAATTTTTTCGTAATCTAATGGCACGCTCGGGTTGATTTCCCAATGCTGCGATTTCTTTTTTCTGAATGATGATCCAGAAGTGACAAAGATCACTTGGCGACCAAATTGAGTCAGCCGCTTTGCCAGATTTTCAGTGAAATCCGATTTGTCACAAAACAGTAGCGTCAGGCCTTGACCTTGAGTCATTTTATGTACAGGTGTTTTCTCTTCCCAAACGAGATCATAAAATAAATCTAAAGAAAGATCGGATTCTCCTTCTTTTGACTGAGGCCAATAGGGTTGTAATTCAAGAGGAGGAACAGGGAGATGGATAGAACTTACAGCCATTCCAGAATAGCATGTAGAAAAATCCATTTCTTTTCCATTGACGTAATCAATTCCAATAAAAGTGTGTGTTGGCAAAGAGTTAGGCTGGATTGAGATGACCTGAAGGGAAGTCCAAACCCCTTGATCAATTAACCTTTTGGGGTATTCCTCAAATTCTCTCCAGTCTGCGAGTTGGCTTAATTTGTTTCTTAGTGAAGCATGATTAGACGCCCAAATGCAGATTCGATGAGGATAGTGTTCACGATTAACATTTGAAGTGTAACATAAATCACTAAAATTGATTGAGGTGTTTTCACTAAGAAAGTCATTCATTTGGCGGAGATAATTCCACAAGCTAGCAGGAGAGCGAGCAGAAAGTGTTAAAGGGAGAAGCTTTTCTTCCCGTTCTCTTTTATCCTGAAGAGAAGTCACTTCTTCAATAATAATATGTGAGTTTGTTCCACTGACACCGAAAGAACTGATCCCAGCAACGCGACGGTATTGCTCCTCTTTTAGTTCCCAAGGTTCATTTTTCATCGGAATATGGAATCGCTCTTCCAGCTCTTTTAAAAAAGGGCTGATTTTCTTTAAGTGAAGTTGTTGCGGAATTTGGCGATGTTTAATTGTGAGTACTGTTTTGATCAAACCCGCTAGCCCTGCAGTATCGCCTAAGTGGCCGATATTCGGTTTGACTGATCCTAGGTAGGATGAGTGTTTCGCAGCATGCATCAATTGATGTAAGGCTTCAATTTCAATCGGATCTCCAATTTTTGTCCCTGTGCCGTGAGCTTCAAAATAGCCAATCTCGTCCAATCTAACTCCGGATTGTTTGATCGCTTTTTGAATGAGATTTTTCTGGGATTGAGGGTTTGGAGCACTCATCCCATTTGATTGCCCATCGGAATTTACAGCTGAACCACGAATCACTGCATGAATAGGGTCTTTGTCCTTTAATGCCTCCTCTAACGGCTTAAGAACAATGGCCGCGATCCCCTCTCCAAAGGCGACTCCATCAGCACTTGCATCAAATGTTTTGCAACAGTGACCATCACTTTTAATCCCTAATTTTTGATCTTCAGTCCAATAAGGGAATAGATCACATTGAACCCCGCCCACAATGGCAACAGGACACTCTTTTCTTTCTAGGGATTGTAATGCAAGATGACAAGCAACAAGTGAGGAGGAGCAGGTTGTGTTGACTGTGATCACAGGACCGTTCCAATTTAGCCAGTACGCAGGTCGATTGATGATTAAAGACGACGGCTATCCTTTCGGGATGTTCTAGACAATGCCTTTTCATTCGATCTAAGAAGAGTTCTCGTTGTGTGACGAAATGAGCCTGAGCCCGACCAAAACGGACCAGTTGAGAACGTTCGTTGGAATTCTCCTGAACCTCTTTGGTAGCATTAATAAGCCTTTCTTCGAAGATGGATTGAAACACTTTATCTTCAGAAAATCTTGGATGAAAGCAAATAACCGGCACGGGGCGTCCATTATAAATATGCTGCTCAATTCCAATTTCTGTGGTGATTGAGACGGGAATGACCGTGCCGGATAATCCAACGGGTAGCATGTCTTTTGGGTAAAGACGAAAGGAGAAGGGAGAAGTGCGAAACGGAGAGTAGGGGATTAACCCATCCACTTGATTGAGTTGAGGCTCTTGTTTTGGTTGGGGAGACTCATACATCCCTAACGATTCCCCTAATTCTACCTCGAGACGTCCTGAGGTGAAAACGTCAATCACAATAGGAGTGCATCGAAAGGTTTGCGAAAGGACGTGGTAAAAGGCTTCAAAGAGTCGTTTTGGAGAACATTCTTCCAAGCTGTCCAATCGTCGGATCACCGGTAGAGAATGATCTTCAGTAAGCAATAGCTGCTCTTTGCAAAACTGATCAAATGTTTTGGTTGTTCGCCGAGAATTCTCAAGCAACTCTTCGCATACGGTTGGGAAATTTTCCTCTTGTTGCCAGCAGGCAAAATCGATGTAGGACTGAACATCATTTCTTTTTTCACCTTTTTCGAAATAATCTTGGATCCGTTTTGCAAGATAAAAACAACTCAGAGCATCCAGTCTACATCCCGGAATAAGAAGGGTGAGCTGGAATTGGTTTTTCGAAAGGGGAGTCACTTTGCAGTTTAGGTTAATCTTAGGGGAAATTTTTTGTTGGCAGCCGTCAAAGCCTTCGGCTACAACATAGTCAATTCTAAGTTCTTCAATCGAGGAGAGGAACCTGTTTAAATCTTCCGGAATGGCTATAGAGGTGCGATTAGTGACAGTCAAAATAACTGTCTCTAACTTATCTTTTTGCGATCGATAGAGCGACCTTTGTTGTAAAGAAAGGGGAAAACATTCTTCCATAACGTTTTATCTTATCTTGGTCTTGGTTCTACAAAGCATGCCAAAATTTTTCTTGTTCCAGTGAATGGGTTTCTGCCGTGGGAAATCAAGATATTATCGACGACAACGACATCTCCTTTTTCCCAATGAAAAAAGTGACAAGAGTTTCTCAAAACTTTGTAAACATGTTCAAGATGTTCAAAGGTGATCGGTGAGCCGTCTCCATAGTAGGCGTGAGCTGGCAAATCCTCCTCCGAGTACGATTTCAGCAATTCATGAAATCTCTCCTCACCCAAAGATCCTGCATGAAAAAGATAACTTTGATTGAACCACACCAATTCTTTGGTTCTAGGGTGCTGGAAAGTTCCTGGGCGCACCTGGCGGGTTCTTAATCCTCCATTATCACTCCATTCACAGGTCATCGGGGCATTTCTTCGGCAATATTTTTCTACCTCTTTGGGATTTTCTGTCTTAAACACTTTTTGCCATGGGACTAATAATCCATCTCCATAATTGCGTTGATACATCACACCCTTTTCTGTAAATAAACGACGAATAGAGGGATCGAGGCGCCCAATGATTTCTCGATTGTCTGATAATGGTGTCTCACCGCCCGTTTCAGGCGGTTGAAGACAACAGAATAAGCCGATCATGGGCCAATCGTAGGTGTAATTTAGCTCAGAGTGTTGGTGGAGAATTTCTTCGGGGGGATATTCTGTCGAGACATAGACTTTTTCTTTGTATTCGGGTCTAGGTTGCGAAGGTTCAACATATTCCACTTTTTTAGGGTGAATAGAGAGGGCAACTTTTTCAAAGTGGTCGGGGGATTCGATCCCAAAGCCACGGAAAAGCAGCGCGCCATGTTTTTCGAGAAGAGGTTTCCAGAGATCTTTATTCTCCTGTAACCACGACTCTAGTTTAAGCCCCTTCACTTTAGGCTTTACCAGAAGAGGGAAATCCCAGTTTGGATTGAGTTTTTCGTAGTTGATCGCATCGCCTCCAGAAACGGACAGGGCTTTTCGGGCAAAGAGGGGCTTTCTCTTTTGGACAATTTCTCTTGGAGTAGAATCTTGAGGAAGTGGAGCATCAGGGGATGTCATGACAGCTTCTATGAGAGATAACCAGCCCGTTTTCATCTGTTCGATCGTTTCTTTTGAAAACCGTTTTTTTTGATAGGAGATAGCTCCGGAAATGATCTTTTCTCGCTTCGATAACCGAAAAACTAAAGGAAAGGGGCTATAGTGACTTGGATAGGGCAATTCTTTAACATCAAAAGCATTGAGTTGAAAGGGAGCTGCTGGAGGTTGCATCAAGACTTTAACTGGGATAAAGCCGTGTGGTTCCTCACTCCTTTCAATGTTAAGGAGATCGGGGAGGTGATGGAAAGGATAGTCCCCATACTGTAGGGCAAGTGCCAGTTTGGTTTGTACCTCTTTAGCAAATTGGTTGAACGATCCAGATTCAAAAGGATTGATGCGAATGGCAATTTGATTCACACGTGGCCAAATCCAATTCTGAGAAGGAGCTAGCATTCTGTTTGCTGTTTCCAAGCCTAAGATAAAATCGTCATCTCGGGAAAACTTTCTCAAAAAGGCTGCAACTGTCGCCATCATGGTGGCAAAAAGAGAGATCCCTTGGCTTTGGAAGTAGTGATTGATTTTTGTTGATAATGCTTCGCTGAGGGGAAATGCCGTGTAGTCCATATCTAGCCCTTGATCATTTGCAGGGTTATCTGTGGGGAGTTTGAGTTGCCTTGGGAGTGGCAATAGCTCTTCTTTCCAGTAGCGAGCAGCTCTTTGACGTTGGTTGATCACAGATTCGCTTGTTTCGGCATCATGGACGGATCCAAGAGAAATCTTTTCTAAAGATGGAAAAGGATTCCCCTTCCTTTTCGCTTCAAACAGCATTTTGAACTGCGAAAGGAAAAGGTTAAAAGAAAAAAGATCGGCGATGAGGTGCGTCATTACGAGTATCCAAATGGCCTCACCATCTGCTAGCTTAATGTATGTGGAATGGATAAGATCTCCTTGCTCAATCTCAAAAGGGCGCTCAAATTCCCGAATTGCTAGTTGATACCCCTTTGCAAACCTCTCTTTTTCAGGAAACACTGTGGCATCAATCATCGATTGAGAGAAAGGGGTGTCTTTGATTGTCACCATGACCTTCCCTGCATCGTTAACAGAATAGACTGTCTGCAAAGACTCATGATGTCGGACGAGGTGAGAAAGCGTTTCACGGAATAGGTTACTATCGATTTCTCCTGTCAAGTGGAACATTGACCCCACGTGGTAGAAAGGACGATCTCCTTCAGTCTGATATAGGTACCAAAAAGTTTTTTGATACTCCGATAACTCAAGTGCTTTTAACACTTTACCTCCTCCTTTACAGATTGTTTCTGAGATATGATCATTTGGTTAAGATTTTCAAATGATGGTGATTCCAGGAATTCCGCCGCTTTAATTTCAATATTGAGTTGCGTTTGACACTCTGCAATCAGCTGCATCAAAGCTAGTGAGTCTCCTCCAAGCGCAAAAAAGTTCTTTTCTGACTTAGCACTGTTGGGACCAAGAATGGATTCCCAAATTTGTTTGACGCCTATAGGTTTCTCATTTTTCTTTTTCGGAAAAGACCAAGATTTGGTGGAATCTGGAGAGATCCAGTAGGAGAGACGATTTTTCCATTTTGGGTTTGGATAAGGGTGGAGTTCGTGTTTCTCTGGAGAGTCTGAGACAATCATATGAACGTTTGTCCCATTAAAGGAAAAACAGCTCACGCCTGCAATTCTTCTTTTTTCCGACCGTTTCCAAGGGGTAGAGTGGATCACAGGATAAACAGGAGATCGTAGAAAGTCAATTTCTGGATTAAGCTCATTGATATGGATGGATGGGGGGAGCATTTCATGTTCAAGAGATAGGATCACCTTCAGTAAACTAGAAATCCCCGCTCCACCATCAAGAGCATGCCCCATATTTCCTTTAATGGAACCAATACCACAGAATTGTCGAGGAAGTTGATAGGGGGCGAGGGCATTGGTAATTCCCTGAATTTCAATGGGATCACCTAACTTTGTTGCCGTTCCATGGCATTCAATATAGTCCAGGTCTTTGGGGTTAACTTGAGACATGGCTAAGGCAGCCTGAATCACATCACCTTGTGCTTTTGGGCAAGGAGCCGAGATGGCCGCTGAGTGACCATCATTATTCACAGCACTACCCAAAATCACTGCCATAATGCGATCACCATCTTTTTCTGCTGTACTAAGAGGCTTCAACATAAAAGCAATAACAGCTTCACCACGTCCCATGCCGTCAGCGCTGGCATCAAACGGACGGCATATCCCCTTTGGGGACATAATCCCGGTAGCGGCTGCTTGATCTTGAAAAAATAATGGGGGATAAACGTCAATGTTAGCTCCCCCAACGAGAGCCATTTCACACTCCTGTTGTTGGAGGGAGCGGCAAGCTAAGTTGACAGCAAGGAGAGAAGAGGCGCATGTCGACTGCACAGAATAGGCGGGACCCTTGAAATCGTAAAGGTAGGAAATCCGAGCAGGTAAAAATGAGGGATGATTTCCTGTCACACTAAGTGGAGTGCACTCAGATAGAACATGACTGTAATTACTTCCCGATTGTCCAGAAAAAACTCCGATTCTGCTCCCACTCAGCTGATCCCTTGAATAACCTGCAGATTGTATTGTCTCTTCAGAAACTTCTAAGAAGAGGCGATGGGCGGGATCCATCAAATTTGCTTCTGCAGTTGAGATCCCAAAATACTTTGCGTCAAATGTGTCAACTTCGGTTAAGAATCCTTCTTTCCATTTTTCTAAATCTTCGGGATCGTAATCGAGAGATGATTGCTTGAGGAATGCAATGAGGTGATCCTTACGTTTCTTTGGAAGGGAGGTAATCAAATTGGTACCCGAGACAAGTTTTTGCCAAAAATTAGTGATGTTTTGACTCCCAGGCATGCGGCAAGAGTACCCAATGACAGCTATGGGAGGATAGCTGTGATTTTTTTGGGTGCGATCTTTTTTGGTGGAAAGTTCCTGGATGAGTTCATAAGC
>JBAUVX010000401.1:0-13213 GCA_049583465.1 Waddliaceae bacterium
GAAGCGAATATTTGGAGACACGTTGTTCAGCCGCTTGAGCGAGGTACAGAATGTGGAGCTTCAACTAAAAGGGTTTGTCTTGAATATGATGACCAAAATAGGAATGCCGTCCGGCTGCATGATCTAATGATAGGGAGTAATCGTAAAACTGAGAAGAGATCAATTCATCTCGAGACTTACGCAACAAGGCCCCGACAATTCCTCCATTTCTGACTTTAACACACTTTAAGAATTGTAGTTATGTTAGAGGTGTGTTAGACTCCTTTCTTTGTTAGTTCCTGAATATTAATTAGTTTAAAAAAAAGATGTTTTCTACTATGAGTATTAGTCTTTCAAATCTTCCCCCATGCACCGCAGGTGTTTTGGAAGCCGCCAAGAAAGGTGTGTCAATATCTGTAGAAGGGGTCTTGGATTCCTCTACGGCCCTTGTGGCAAAAGTTGCCCAGCGTGTTTTTAAAGTCTATCTCCTATATAATGTCTACGAGGCTGCATTTTCCGATATTTTGTGTTTAAAAACCGTAAGGCACGGAACCGATCCCTGCGCTTGGTTAAGCATTCATCTTCGTGGTCCGGACTTGAGTAAAGGAGGATCGGGAGAAGGCGGTGAAGCAAGGTTTTACCGGGAAGGGGGTGAAGAATTTCCCTTTGCAAAAAACGATAAGGATTGTTTTTTTGTTGCTGAAGATTATGTCGAGACCCCGGGCCAAGGCATCCTGAAATACATTGAGAGCTACGCGACAACGAAATCCATGATAAAGTACTATGGAGCTTGTTCAACGTCTTCTTTGTTGGTTTCCTGGCTCCCGCTCCCTGCTTTTATAAAAAGCCCTTTGATACAAGGCTCTCTGGGCTTGTCAATGTATATTTCTCCCTCTGTCAAGTTCCGCTTCGATCCGGCGGAATTTAAACTAGTGGGTAAAAGAGAAGAGCTTTCCAACGACGAACTTAAGTTTTGCAAGGATGAATCAGTAGGAGAAAATGGACCGCTTCAGGGCTCTTTAGTAACCAAGTATCAGTTTTCCGTTTTAGATATAGGCATCTCCGGCGTGATCAAGAATGGACTGAGGACAAATTTTCGAGAAAGAATTCCACAGCATAAGGGACAATTTTTATGGGGCCTTGCGCAGCTTGTTGCGGCAATTGCGTTAACCGTTATCCTCTATTCGGCATCTCTTCCTTACGTAGCGGGAATTTCGGCTGCCGTAGAGGTTCTTGATGGTGTTTTTGAAGGACCCTGGGGAATTTTAGCAAAAGAGCTCTTTCTGAAGCTCCCTTTATATATTTACACGTGGTCTCAAATTTAGGGGTTTGATGGCTTCATTTGAGATGATTTTTTTCCTCAGGGAGGGGGATATCTAATGGCAGAGCCCCTCTCTATTGTCTCTGATGATATAGTAAAGATAATCGCCCGTTTCTGAGATCGCCCCAACATCCCGCAGCCATGCCGACATGCCATAGCACCACTGCTGGCGGGAGGAATGGGTAAAGAAAATATCAAGAGGAAGGGAAATCCCAATCCCCTTGTCATGATACCTGTGTCCATTGACGAAGTCTTTGCCATTTGTGTATGTGTACCAGAAAAAGACACGCATTCCGCTGCTGTATGTGCGCGAAAGCTCTGTGCGTATTCCCCAATCGTTAGCTAAGAACTTTCCTCCCTTTAGATGAAGGTCTATATCCAAATCGGGAAAATGGCAATAGGCGTTGAGAAAATATTGCGATCCCCGAAATTTTACATAAGTTGGAGTATAACCGACGAGTTTGCGAATCTTGCCGGTAAAGCCGATACCGGAAAAGGTGCGTTTTCGTAAATAAGCCCCTTCAATGCCAAAGGCAAGATTGGACCAAACGGGATAGTAGAGAAACTCGCTGGCGGCGCCCCCGTATTCTTCTTCGAAAAGGCCTGTTGCAAAGCGCGCATACCATCCTCTCCCGAGGTTCCAATTCTTTTGAATATAGGCCTCGTCAAAGGTGATTCCATCTTGTTTGAAATAATTGACGATATCCGTCCTCACATTGATGAGTTGAGAGGGATTGAGCTTATCGACATCTTTAATGTCATAAAGATTGGACATGGCATTATAGCCCAAGAGAAGGGTATAGTACCAATCGTTCCAAACATATCCGTTGATCCCTAGGTGGATGCCTAGCGCGTACTTAAACTTCCCTTTAGCGCTTCCAAATATTGTGTAGGTTTTAGGTGCTATGTCCAGATTCCACCACCTTTTTTTTACCTTGAAGAGCTTTTGCGAATGACAAAGCGGCGGGGAAGCCGCCTCGCAAAGGGGGCTTAAAATGCGCAATTCATAAGGGCAGATTTGATGCTCTCGATAACCGTGGACAAACTCCATAGGGAAGCGATATTCCTGAACAGGGAATCCCACCCCTTCCATAACGACAATGACTTGTGTAATGTCACTAGGAATAAGAGAAGCTATGAGGTCGGTGAGTCGATAGCGGACATCGCATTCATAGCGATAGGTATAATTGATGATTTCAAGTCTTAGTATCTTGCTTCCATAATGATCGCTTGAAAGCCAAGCTTCTAACAAATCAAAGCCCTGCTCGCGAAGGGGATAGAGGAGGTCCTGAACGAGAACGTCAGTAGGGCGCAAAGGTCCTAAAGGCTCGGTATTTATCGGAGCATGATAGGGAAGGGGCTCGTGAATTTTTGGAAGCAGCCCGGTTGTGGTACCCAAATTGTAACGCATTGAGGCAGAAAATGCGAGTTTTTCGCCTCGAACCTTACTGAGGGAAAAGTCAAATAGATCACAAAGGCGGTATTTCATTCCAAAATTGATCGGGGATTTCTTGATGCGGCCATCGGGATGAGGTTCTCGTTTCTTTGATCGGTAAGGAATGGCGTCGTACTCAGCAGCAAAGCTCAAATCTTTCAGGTAACGATTGCCCGATTTCCGAAACGGCACCCACATGATTCCGCCGAACACATCTCGAATACGTTGATTCCCGTATCCTAGGCTCATTTCAACGTTGTAGTTGGGAAAGACTTGTGTTGCGACGATGTATAGCGCTTGAAAAGATTTCGTTCCAATGAAATCTTCCCAGCCAACGGCAATTCCCGGAAGGAGATAATCGGAGTCTTCGGGGGAAAGAAGGGAAAGCTTAATATTTGCCCCTTTGTCTGACATATCTCCAAATCCAAAAGGGGAAAGAAGAGGATCGTCGACACCGCGGAAAACGCGATAGCTGCCGGAAATTTCCAATCGATCCATAAATTGAAATCTTAGGTTGTAATTGGAATAGGGAGGAACATAAGAATAGCCGGCTCCAACTTCTCCCTCGCATCCCATCCTTGCCGAGGGCATATTAAAATAACCCCCTTGCAATAAATGGTTGTAATAAACAGGGACTCTGTCGCAAAAGGATTGATTGACGCTATTGACGGTCATTAAGTCATTCATCAGATCGTTTTCCCAACATCCGTTCGCTATGTCATCAGCATGCAGTGGAATCGACAGGCACAAACAGGCAGGCAACATGAAAAGGGCAAAAAAAACGTTTCTCATGAACCCATCCGTAAATCAGTGGGAAGAGGACAAAAATACTTTGCGGAGAGATTCATAGATGAGAGGAAACACTCAGGCCTCATAAGTGAATAGAAAAAAGATACTATTCTAAGGACAAAAAAAGCAAGAAATCCCTCGTTGGTGTCAGATAACTTATCATTAAAAGCAATTTTTGAATAGATGATCCCGATAAGCTGAAGTAATGGCAGCCCGCATTTCTGCGCATTTTCTTCGCTCCGGTTTACCATTTTTTTCTCTTTCCTCATCTTGGAAATAGGCCGGCATCTACTTCTCCGATGCCAAAATCCAAGAGGAAAAATATGAAAATCCCCCTCCTCTTTTGATCCAAAACTCAATGTGAGGAATGCAGATGAAAAGAAAGTTATCACATTTAACACAAGGAGTCGCCTTTCATGAAAACTTTAAAATCATTTCTATCGATTTTTTTTACGTTTGGATGATGGTGGGCAATGGCTAACAAATGATGTAAAAGTTTTTGTTGACGTTCTTTTTCCTTCTGCTACTATTTAGATGTACTCGATTAAGCTCGAGAATGGTTTAACAAACATGAGGAAATAACCCCTTAGGATTCCTATGAATTCTTACCTCGCTGTTACCATCGCTTTGAACAAATGCCATAAAATCAATGAGAGAAAATAATGGCCGAAGAAGGAATAAAGGAGGGAGATCGTCTACCTCCTTTTTTAATTCAAGATCATGAAGGATATGACGTCACTGATGAAGATGTCCTGGGCACTCCATTAGTGATCTCTTTTTTTCCTTCCGAAGATTTCCATAAAAATAAGGAAGCGATCCTCTTATTTCAAAAAAAGATTCAAAAATTTGATGAGCTGCAAACACTGATTCTTGCCGTTAGCTCCGATCCTGTTCAGGTGCATCAGGAATTTGTCAAACAACATGCCCCCGAGTTTTCACTCCTTAGCGACGTGAAAAAAGATATGTGCCGCACGTTTGGAGTCATGAAAGGGGATCAAGTGCAACGAGCCACCTTTGTTGTGAATGCCCGAGGAGTCATCTGCTGGGTGGAAATTCCGATGAAAATTTTAGGTCATGTGGATCGCGTGATTAAAGCGATAAAACACTATTGTCGAAAAGATATTGTAAAGTTTGATGATTTTGGCCAGGAGTACAAAGACTTTTTAAAAGAATCGCTAGAGATATCAGAAACAGAAAAAGAGATGGAAAAAAAAATTATGAAGGAGTTTGGCATTAAAGAAAGCGATCTAGAGTAGATCCAAACTTCCTTGAGTTTGCCTGGAACCTATCCGTAAATTGCTATTAAAGATCCAACAAATGGAGAAAGATGGTGAATATGAATTTACGGATAGGTTTTTGCAAAGCAATCGAAAAAAAAATGGAAAATAACTTGTACGACTCTACTTAAAAAATTAAGGATGGACGACTCCTCTTCCTGAGAAGTTCATTTGGCCGGGTGAAGTCTCTCAGCAGGCGAGTCCAAAAATTTTGCAAAGTCGAGTTTGCGTAGATACTTAAGATACATTCAAATTGATCAGCGTCACCATTCTAACGAAAAACAGCGAACGGTATATTCGAGAAGTTCTTTCTGCTTTGGGATCTTTTGATGAGGTTGTGATCTACGACACTGGGTCAACCGATCGCACTCTTTCTATTGCTAAATGCTATGGAAATGTGACGATCTATGAAGAGGGATTTATTGGCTTTGGTCCAACGCATAATCGTGCTTCTCGGGTTGCAAAAAACGACTGGATTCTCTCTATTGACAGCGATGAGGTTGTGACTCAGGATATGGTCAGGCAAATTGCAAAACACCCCCTCAATGAGAGGTGTGTGTATTCATTTTCGAGAGACAACTACTTTAACGGCAAGTTCATTAAATGGTGTGGTTGGCATCCCGATCGGGTGGCGCGCCTCTATCATAGAAAACGGACCCGCTTTTCCGATGCACACGTTCATGAGGGCGTCATCACCAAAGATGTTCAACATATCCCGCTTTCCGCCTCTATCAAGCATTATCCTTATGCATCCATTTCGGAGTTTTTAGATAAGATGCAATTCTATTCGGATCTGTTTGCAAAGCAATATATCGGGAGAAAATCTTCATCTCCCTTCAAAGCCGTGGGACATGGACTGTTTTCCTTTGTAAAAAGTTATATCCTCAAGAGGGGTTTTATAGGAGGATACGAGGGATTTGTGATTTCTCTGTACAATGGACTTACTGCCTATTACAAATACCTCAAGCTGTATGAGGCCAATCAACGAAAGCGTTGGACGAAAAAATGAAGACGAGTATCAGAGGTCTTATTGCATCAACGCTCTTTGAGCATCAAGTAAATTTTCTTATGGCCAGAGGAAAAGGCTAGCCTGTCGAGTTCTTGCAAAGTCAGCCAGAAAAAACCGGAAAGGGATTGCCGCTCCGAGCTTTTCAGCAAATAGGGAGTCAGGCGGGCTCGGAATTTTGTAAATGTATGGTTAACAATAGGCAGAGTGCCAAGAGGCGTCACCCCTAGGCCAAAATCATCGGAAATTTTTCTTATCAGCAGCTCCGGTTGCATCCCTTCTTCGTCAGTCTCAAAATAGGGAAACTCGTGAAGGTCTTGCATGACTTTCCCCTTTTTTCCTCTTTGTACCAAAACATATTCACCACAACGAATAACGGCTACGGTTCTATAGATCGGAATGGAAAGGTTCTTTTTTGATTTTATCGGAAGGAGGTTGGCGGCACCGTTGATGAAGCTTCGACAACTTCGCTTCACCGGGCATTTCCCGCAGTCGGGTGTGCGGCGGCAGATCGTTGCTCCCAGTTCGATCAACCCTTCATTGAAAAGCCAGGGGGATTCATCCGGTAAAATCTCTTTAGCGATGTTGCGGATGTCTCCCACCGTTTTCTGTCGATAGATATCGTCCTTAATCATGAAATATCTTGCAAGGACGCGAAGGACATTCCCATCGACAGCTACAGTTTTTTTATGAAAGGCAAAACTGAGGATAGCTCCAATGGTATAGGGCCCCAGCCCCCGGATTTTTTTTAGCTCCGTGGGATTGTCGGGAATGTTGCCGTTATGAGTTTCGAGGAGATATTGTGCTCCTTTGTGTAAATTCCTTGCACGGGAATAATATCCCAAACCCTCCCACTGCTTGATGACATCCTCATGAGAGGCCAGAGCAAGGTCTTTAACAGTAGGAAAGCGTTGCATCCACCTTTCAAAATAAGGGATGACCACGGAGACTTGGGTTTGTTGAAGCATGACCTCGGAGATCCAAACACCGTAGGGGGTGGGGTTATCCCGCCAAGGGAGTTTCCTCCTGATTTTCGAAAACCAGTCGACTAAGCGCTTGTCATCAAAGGAATAAGACATCGAAGAAGAGGTTAGGATTTGTTGATTTCTTTTAACATCCCCGGAAGCTGTTCTAATAAATCGACGACTCGATGATCCCAGGTATGGCCGTTCATGACTTTCTCTCTGGCTTTTTCTGTGATGGCTCGCCATTGATTTTCATTGGAAAGATAAGCGTTAACGCGCTCATTGACCTCCTCCCATTGATTGTATTGATAAAAAGCGAGGTGTTCTCCATCGATAAAGTTTTGTTGGTTGAGGTAGATGTTTTCATTTGTGATGACTAAGCTTCCACAAGCCATCGCTGCAAACAGTCTTTCATGTCCTCCATTTCTAATATGAGGGGTGCTGTTTAACACGATTTTACTCTGTTTCATGATATTCAGGGCTTCTTCATAGGGTACGGGGTCATGAATGGTAATATTTGGGCATTGATCTCCCAGGTATTGACTCCATCCTTTGGTTTCCCTACCCGACCCAAAGATGTCCACCTTTGCATCTTTGATGGCCTTAATCAGATTGTATCGATCTTTTCCTCGAATAAATAACTCGAGTTCATCGAGAATTTCGATGTAGTCAATTTTAGTTGGATCGACTGCCTCTTTTGTTCCCGCCTGCTCGTTCACGACCTGGACAAAAGCTTGAAAATAGGAAATCGCCGCATCCGATAAGGCCATCTCTGCAGCATTGTTCAGCGCTTGATTTAATCCTGAAGAGTAGTTTTTTTTCCATTTTTCCCTCCTTTGTTCAAAGTCGATGCAAGAAGAGAGAAAAACGACATCGTATCGACGCTCCAACTTCGGATCCGGAGCCACATCTTTTCCTACCCCCGGGGGCATAAAAAGAACATTTTTAAAGTTCATTCCTAAAAAGAAATGACAATAAAACAGATCGCAGCAAGTGATGATATTTCTCTTGCTGTGGGTAAGAAGAAGATAGTGATTCGGTGAATCAAGAAGACAAGCAATATGAGGGATCTTGATCATATCACAAAAGAAATCTCCCTTGTCTCCCGGCAGCAGGCCATTAAAAGAGAGCGTGCATTCGGGCGGGTTGCTGAATATCGACTCTAAAAAAGGTTGAGGGCTCTCCCTTTGAGCGATCAATAGACGGCTTATTATTCCTTGCCTTTGAAATGCTTCAAAAAGCTCTCGAGTGAGCTCAGAGAGGACGCCATAGGGACTGATGGGAGGCATAAAAAGATCGATTCTTTTTACCATAACTTATCGGGAGTGCCTATTTTGCAAGGAATACAAATTATCCTCGATGGCCAGCTTAGAGAAATACGTTACAACCAAAAGGTAAAGAATGTCAAGGAATTACACTAACACGTTGCGGGATGAACCTATCTCACTAAACGCTTTTCAGTCAATTTTTTGGATCTTGAGGGTGATTTTGTGATGAATTTTGCGCTCAACTTATGAAAGTTGAGCGCAAAATCAGCCCGAGAGGCAAGAAATCGGCAAAAATGGTTTGGTGAGATAGGATCAGTGGTTGGGTATTGAATCGACTTTGTAAAATTGTTGGACGAAGACGCAGGAAAAGCCTACATTTGCAACCACCCTTTCCGGGCGCCGAGTGTTTTTCCTCGCCGTTTTTTGGATATCTTCTTTTTCTTTTTCTCAGCTTTAATGTTTTGTTGTTCCGCTCCAAAAATAGCATAAATTTTTTCTTCGATGGCACTTTTATCTTCCTGTGCTTTTTTCCACTGCTGAACTGTAAAATTATCCGGATTTTCAATGAAGTCGTGAACTTCCTTACGGGACATTCCGCTCAGCTCGCAAACACGGGTCATTTTATTTTCTAGATCATCATCCATTTTGTGAATTCTTTTGAGCATCTCTTCCGGTTCGTCCGTTGTGATGCCTGCGAGGCCGGAACTTGTTGGCTGTGTTTTCTTTTCGATTACGGGTTCCGCAGCCGAAGAAGAAGAGGGGGTTAGGGTCTTTTTTTTCTTTACCTTCTTCGGTGCTTCACCAAAAATATTAAACTGCTGATTTTTCTTCATTGAATCATACACCAACTTTTTTCTTATAAAAATGGGCACAAGAGATTAGCGAGCGATCGACTGTATCGCGCACTGAAAAATAGACAACATACAGGATCAAAGTTCTACTAAAAACTTTTTCAATAATAGGGTCCTCGTAGGAATTATTCTTTACATCTCTTTAACAACATTATAACAAATATTCATAAAAAGAGACAATAACCCGATCCTCCCTCTCATTTTTCGCCTAGAATTTTATTCAGAGCCCCCGTACAATTTTTTCTAGGTATAATGGAATCAAGGGCATGCAGCCATTTTTTGACGCCTGAATAGCTCAGTTGGCAGAGCAGCGCATTCGTAATGCGGAGGTCGGGGGTTCGATTCCCTCTTCAGGCAATCACATTAACTCTCTTAAGAATAACGTCTTATGAGAGTTTTTTCTTTTATTCAAAAGGTCCTTTTAAGGCCGAATGGCACACTCATGGCACACTAAATCACAATCGTGTGCAAAAAGTGTCGAGATTTGTACTTGTCAGTCTTATCCTTATTTTCGAGGTATTCAAAGGGGTAAAATCATGCAAATATTTATTTTATTGTGCCGCTAGTGTTCTATTTCTAAAATATCAAACAATTATCCCTATAATTGTAAATGATTTAGGTCATAAAAGCAGGGCATTGCATATGCGGAGCATGTTAACTTCCATTCCCTAGAGAAATCAAGGATTTTAAAGGCCAAAAAGCCAGTATTTTCACACTTTTTCCACACCAAGTTAATTTTTCAACACCTGTTTTGCTGATTTTCAAACACAACGTTAACGAGAATAATCTAGCAGGCGAACCTTGCTCAAACTTGTTTAATTGACTCATATGGATGCCAAAACCTCAAAGTCTTTCTGTACAATTCTGCTTAGAACTGTGAAAAAAGTGTGAAATTTTCTGCTAATCAAGGAATTTATAAAAAGAAATCTCCTTTAAACCATTCAGTTTAAAGGAGATTGGAAATGCCTGAAGAGGGAATCGAACCCCCGACCTCCGCATTACGAATGCGCAGATAGTCGAAAGATCACAATAAGAGACAAACGCAGGCGATTGATAATTAAATCTTTTAGATGACTTGACTTTCTGTCGTTGCATGTGTTTTTTTGGGGCTTTTTGTGATTTAGCGTGCCATTTTTGTGCCAAAAATTCAAGTAGAAAGAAGTTTGATTATAAGCTCAGGAAGCGAAACGCCGGGCTCTGCATGATGCTTTCTCGCTAACTTCAAGTGTAATTTTTCCACCTGCATTCCTACCGAAATAGCTCTTAGAAAATAACAAGAACTCGATTACAAGTTTACATCAATTCAATTATTTTCATGATTTGTCGGTTTTTGTGATTTTTTGCCAATAAGTGGGGAAATTTTTGGGAAAATCCATGGGATAGCCTCAAAAGAGCCGATAACCCCACAAAGAAAGTGAACCTTGTGGGATAGGTGCAGACCTTTATCAATGCCCTGTGCGAAAAATCTCTTGTTTTAGATCATTTATACTTAATCATTTGGTGGGTTATTTGTGACAACACTTTGCCTATATTGACAAGTAACTACTTTACCCCAAGAGTATTTATGAACTGTTGCGTCATCTTGCCGGCATGGATAAGAAGACCCTATAACCTCCGCTGTTCTAATATCATTACCTAAAAAAACCGTCTGATGCCCCTCGTTTTGGCCATTTATCTGCGTCATGATGAATCCGTCCGCGTACCAGCCAACATGAAAGGTTATCTTTGATCTGTCATCTTTTAAGTACGAGACTATTCTTGTTTCCGTGTCTTCAGTCAGCATATAAACATTGTGAAATTTTGCGATAGCTGCACAATCGATACTCTCATAGCTCTGGCACAGGTCTACAGGTCTACAAATAAAAAGCTCAGGTATATCGTCTACAGACGAACTGTCTTTACCAATCAGCTCAGGTAAAAAAAACAACCCACATGCAGCTGTTAAAATTACAAAAAACATTTTGTTCATTTTAGTTTCCTTTTGTTTCCACTATTCAAACTAGATTGGCATTAAGAATGACAATCATTATCTTTTATAACAACGTTGACACACTCTGACACCGATTTAGCGCTTCTTTGGCAATCACCCATAAAAACCAACGCGCCCTGTAGACCGCTCTTGAACGAAATCAATGCCTGGAGTAGACTATTAAGAAATATTTAAACTTTTTGTGACAGAGTCTGACGAGGAAGCATCATGGGCAAAGCAAAGACACTGATCGACCCGATTGAATACAAAGAAAACTTTCTCAACGTGGTGTTTGATAAGGCGCCGAAGCTTCCACAAGGCAGCCAGCAATTAGAAGAGCTTACCGGTGAGAACCTTTATTCGCTGTCGACTTTCGTAGACCTAATCAACAACGAACGTGGATGGGCTCTGGAAATACTCTTAGACTTTTTGTGAGAGAACACCACACCCGACGCCTTCTCGATTCTCTCAACAGTCGTTCTGAAGCTTTCTAGTGGCGTATCAGCCGATATCTTCCTGTTTGGCAGGGGGGGGATATAGGCCTTCGCACCATCAGACGTCCAGATAGCCTTAAAAAAGTGCATGCATGGCAATACTGTTGTTGCCTACAACTTCGTAAGTGACGTATTTTTCCCATCGTGTGCTTGCTCAGGAAGGAAGAAAAAACTAGTAACTATAGTAACTCTTCCATGCGCTCTAGTCAGATCCCGGACCCTTCCAATGGCTAAAGTCAGAGGGCTGTCCCGCGATTTTATTCAGAAAAAATTTTGACGACCTTGGAAAACCAATTCTTCCTAATCGAAGACACCAATCTTCAATTGAAACGGGTGGATTTTTTAACCGCTTCAGAATACTTTCTAGTGCTCTGCGCAGTTCATATTGATATTGCTCCATGATGGAAGAAAGGAATGTATCTACTGTAACTGCATGAATGTAGTGATGAGATAGAATTGATTGTGGGAAATCTCTCAGATTTTCCGTAAGAAGAAAATTACTTCCACAATGGATGGCAGCAGCTAATACATGTCGGTCGTTTGGATTAGGTAACTCTAGGCTATTTTCGATCGAGTCATAATTGCTTACTAAACAATCTGGAACGGCATCTTCCATTACCTTTCTCGTCTTTTCTAAACAGATCCTTGTCCTCGGATTGTTCTCCGAAAGATTGTTGATCCACTCATCCTGTACACGTTGACTCCATCGAAGCTTAAGAAGACCCTGATGAAAACAAATCTCTAAAATAAGATCTCGTATCTGTGCTTGGTAAAGAACGGAAGCGTCACAAAACACTATCGAATATGGTTGAATCTTAACGGTCAATCATAGAATCCCATTTCCTGATTTTTAGAAATCATTTCGTTGAAGTCGTTGCGGGCTTTCCTTCTTCTTTCCTCGTCGTAATTCAAAATATCTTTCCTGCGCACTCTCCTCTGTCTTCCTACCTTATAGTAAGGTATCTTTCCTTGTTGGAGCAGTCCGACAAAAAAAGTCCTAGATACACATAAGAGATCCGCCCCCTCCTGAGTCGTGCAATCTCCTTCAATTGGAGCCACTCCAATGTCCTTGCCCTGAGCCACCATATTAAGGACTGTCATAATAAGATGATCAACTCCTTCAGGGGCTCCGGATATAGCTTTCTTATTTTGACGTATAAAGAGCTCGGCAAAGAGCTTTTCTTCGTCTTTGGGGTGAAAGCGGTGCGAGTTCATGTCATTACCTTTTTTATTTATTATGCTATATTTGCCAATTTTTTCGCAATACACGATTCTAGCGTTTTACACGAGTTTTCTGCCGCCCTTAAAATCGTGGTCCGAAAAGATGTGGTTGAGAGTAGCTTTCCCCAAGAAAGGCACTCACAGCTTTATACTCGTCTTGAGGGTTTCTTTTTGAGCTCCTATCGATCTTACTCGCGCCTAGAGCTCGCTGAAGGAAAATCCCTCGGCAAAAGTGAATCTTGTGGGATAAGCACAAAAGGCTCGCTAAAGTGAATGCTGTTTTTTCACTCATTTTGTATTTTCTGGAATAGCCAAAAAAGCATGAAAGCCTGGGTACAGTGTGTCGATCTGGCCTACAACATACCCTTTTGAGTTTTGGTCATAAATTCGTGTTGAACTCTGGTTGCCCACGTCATAAAAAGGTTCTTCTTCCACAAGCACTTTTGATATCCTCAATCCAGGGGCAAAATGATAATTTCCATATTCGTCTTTCTTTAAATTACCTTCAAGGTGGGGTGTGACAAAAAGGATTTTTTGACGTTTAATTTTTTTCTATTTTTCCCCCAAGATTTTGTCCCTTTAAATTCTTTCCTTCTTCTCTAAAACAGAGAGCCATTAACGATGTGAATTTCCCTTAG
>JBAUVX010000402.1:0-15974 GCA_049583465.1 Waddliaceae bacterium
TTCTCGATTTTGGAGAAAATTGCTAGCTCATACGGTGTGTGTCAAACTGAATATGGAATTAGGCAACGAGCCTTTACAGTTTGAAGGTCTCATAACGCATTAACAATTCGCCCATGGGGTGAACTTATAATATCCAGATCGAGAGACATTTAATACTTCAGCCATCTTCTCCACGCTAAATTCCTTTTCATGCTGTCTCATAAATTCAAATCTCATTAGCTTGGTTTTGAGAAGATGGCAACCGCCTTTTTTAAAATATCCCTTTCTTGTTTCACACTCGCTAGTTCTTTTCTTAAACGATAGAGCTCTTCATTGCATGGCATTAAAGACCCAGAATCGGGAAAACCCCTGTCTCCATGCTCTTTAAATTTTTTGACCCAGGTCGCTAGGGTTGCCATAGGAACTCCAAGATCTGAGGCCGGATTATGTAAGCTCTTACCGCTTTCCCGGTATAAATTCACTGCGTTCAATTTAAATTCACGATCATATTGTCTTTGGCTTTTCATAGACATCATCCTTTTCCCTTAAGATTGTTTTTGTCTATGTTCTTAATGTCCAGTAAATAATAGCAGGTTCACCATCCTGGTGGAAGGCCTCAGATTCGAGAATCTCTGCGAGAAATTTGTAAATTTATTAGAGATCACCAAAATTTTTTAATGAGTTCTGAAATTCACTGGCGGAGTCCTGCAAATTCCGGAATAAAAAAATCCCCCAAACTCAATTTTATTTATTATCGGGGGCTGAGTTCGGGGGGGATTATGTAGAAAATTATTTTTTTTTACTTAGCTACCTATACTCATTGTGTTCTGAGGACGACTTTTTTCCTTCTGAAAACACTTAGTAAATCAAAATTTTGTTAAAAATAAATTAAGAATTTTTGAACATTCGATAAATTTTAAATATGGCGGGCGTTTGGGGTGAATTCAAGATCCCGGTCAAACGATTTGACGAAGAAATTGCCTAGATTATTTGATTTTGCGGGAAAAACTTTTTTTGTCCGAGCTCACAGCCGTTCGCACTCTCATCTTCCCGGCTCGTAAATAAGATGGGTAGATGAGCAGCCATGGGTTATTTTTGGGCGAGGATTTAAGTCTTAATCGAAGGAAGATAAACTTTCACTGAATGCTTCTCTCCAGGGAATCGAACATGAAGAACCCCGCTTTTGGAGATTACAGAAAAGGACACGCGAAGCACACCATAAATCGTATGCTTCGCGTGTCCTTCGCTTACTTTGCACTCTTCGGTTTAATTCAAGCGAAAACCTGCTTGCGGTTACGAAAGCTTGAGTTTTAAGCCCTTAAGTCATGCTGGAACTCTGGAGAGGGCGGGGGCTCTTTCGAAGAAGAAGGCTGCGGCTCGATAAACGGAGGGGGTGGTGGAGGGGTTATGGGTTTCCTCTGATAAGCCTCTTTTTCCTTTTCCAAACGCCTCCGTTTCTCTTCAATATCCCACGTTCCATTGAAAATTTGCTTAATGTCTTTGCTGTCTAGAGTCTCAAACTCCATCAACATTTCCGCCATTAACAGCACTGTTTCCCTTTTGTCCTCAATAATTTTTAGTGCGCGCTTGTAAGCATCATCGAGGATTTTGCGTACCTCGCCATCGATCGTTCGCGCTGTCGCCTCAGAATATTTCTTCTCATGGTATCCCATCATTCCCAGGTACTGCCCGCTTTCCGAGCGTTCATCATAGGTCATGGTTCCCAGTTTTTCACTCATTCCCCATTCACACACCATGCTGCGCGCAATCTGAGTTGCTTGTTCGAGGTCTTGTTTCGCGCCGCTCGAAATATCATGAATAAATATTTCTTCCGCACAGCGGCCGCCCATTAAAACAGCTAGCTGATCGACAAGCTCTTTTTTCCAATAGTTTAATCGATTTTTTTCAGGAAGAAACATGGTCGCTCCCAGAGACATTCCCCTCGGAATGATGGTCACTTTATCAACCGGATCGGAATGTTCAACTTCAAGTCCGACGATGGTATGGCCCGACTCATGAAAAGCTGTTGTTCGTTTCTCATTTTCATCCATCTCTAGACTGCGCCTTTCCTTTCCATACAGGACCTTATCGCGTGCTTCACGGACATCGACATCCGAAACAGCCGGTTTCTCCTTACGGGCGGCAATTAAAGCCGATTCATTCAATATATTCTCTAAATCCGCTCCCGAAGCTCCGGGAGTGCTGCGCGCCAATATCATCAAATCGACAGAGTCATCCATCTTAATTTTTCTGGCATGCACTTTGAGAATGTCAAAGCGCCCTTTGATATCGGGGAGATTGATGATGACGCGTCGATCAAAACGTCCGGGACGGAGCAGCGCCTTATCCAAGACATCCGGTCGGTTTGTTGCTGCAATGAGAATAACTCCATCATTGGTGTCAAATCCATCCATTTGTACGAGAAGTTCGTTCAGCGTTTGTTCTCTTTCGTCATGGCCTCCGCCAAAACCTGCGCCTCGATGCCTGCCGACAGCATCGATCTCATCGATAAAGATGATGCAGGGAGCATGCTTTTTTGCCTGATCAAACATATCGCGGATGCGGCTTGCCCCTACGCCGACAAACATTTCGACAAAATCCGAACCTGAAATGGAAAAAAAGGGGCGATCGGCTTCCCCTGCAACGGCCTTTGCGATCAATGTTTTTCCTGTTCCGGGGGCTCCAATACAAAGAACCCCTTTGGGGATATGCCCCCCCAGAGCTGTAAATTTCTGAGGATTTTTCAAAAACTCCACAATTTCTTGCAGTTCTTCCAATGCTTCATCGACACCGGCAACATCCTTGAAGGTGACTTTGTTCGTATCTTTTGTCATGAGCTTAGCAGGAGATTTACCAAAATTCATTGCGTTGTTACCCATGCCCTTCATCTGCCGAAAGAAAATGAAGTACAACACTAAGACCACTAACAAAATAGGGAGAAAAGTGATGAGATAGCTCATGTAGTTAAGAGGAGGCTCTTCACTCCTAAATGTTCGTTCCAATACAGTATTGAGAGGTTGATCGGGGGCTTTGAAACTCCCCCCGCGGTTTGCTGCAAAGTTCTCCCATTCTTTTTTTGCATTGATAAACCAATGATTGAATTTTTCCGCATCCTGTCGTTCAAGCGCTCTCGTCGATACCTCTTTGTTATCGAAGAACCAAATGGCATTGGCGACCGATCGTCGAGCTTTCTCTAACTGAGCCTGATTTTCGTCGAGCTTGACAGAAAGTTGATTATAGGCGTCTACAACCTCTTTATAGTTTCTTACACTCCGTAATTGAGTGAGTCGAGCATGATGGCTCATGTGATTGAGCTCCTGGACAATTTCTTGGAGCTGATTTAAGACTTTATCATAAACGGCAAGTCTTAGCGTCAGACTGCTGTTGCCGATGTTGACATTAGCGACTTCTCGTTCAGAATTTCTTAACAGCTGCTTGATCTGCTCATTGCCGATGCCGAGAGCAGGTGAACGGATATTTCTGATCAGCTCCATCAAAGAAGCTCCAAGAGGGAGAACCGTTTTTTCTGTCGGATTTTGCACAATCTCTGCATACTCCCGCTTTAAATCCGGCAAACTCACGATGGGTTTTACCGGAAGGGTGGGAATCATGACAGTATGGTCTTTGTCATCGATGTTGTTGAACAGATCGTCGACAATGATATAGCCGTTTTTAGGAACGGGGATTCCCGTCAAGTGAAGAAAGAGACTCGCCGAGTCGATGATTTTTTCCCGTAAAGTTTTCAACTCCTCATCGAGTTGTTCCTTTTCGGTGATGAGACGGTGGTTTGTATTGAGCAGTTCAAGGTATTTAAACCGGTTTTTACCCTCTTCCGTCAACCGCTCCCGAAATTTTCCGCCAAAGGTCACAAGATTGTCATTTAGGGCAGTTTTGCGGCTATTTCCAGGTTGAATGAGCTGGAGATTCACCAAATGCTCTAACTGATAGCTAAAAGTGACATTCGCAGACTTTGTATCAATAAAATTTTGCACCATTAACGCTAAGATAAAAGCAACTAGTAAAAACCAAACGAACCCTCCGGGAAAACTCTTTTTTATATCTTTTTTATTATCTTCGCCCATTTATGATCCTAATTTTCCTCTTGTTTATTCTCTAGATTACTGTTACACCATGATGTCAATCTTGAGCAATTCTTTTAGACCTCTGCGGTTCGGCCATCAACTTTTCCCCGGAGCGGACAAGGATCGCAAAGCTGACACTCCTCTCATCGCTTCACGAACGGCAACTTCCCAAATCAGCTTTCTCCATTTTGTCATCACGGCCTCTTCTTACCGGGTTCTACTCTTCTTTTATATTATATCACATCGCTCATTCGCTTTCAAACTCGTTTTCTCGGGTGAGGACCACCTTCAAACTCTCCTCATTTGCCTCGATTTTATGCGTGTTCTGCCCGGTAAGGAATTCATGAGCCATGTGATCTCCATACCAAATAACGGGAGTCACCGAACGTAAAAATGCGGGGACTTTATGAAGATTCCACCATTTTCGAAGAGGCGATGTTCGTGGAAAGGGATGCTGCAGGCAGGGAGAGCCGATGTGATAGGGTTTAGTGCCCAAAGGAAGGATCACTTCAGTTCGTCCTTTCCATACTTTCTTCCAATCGGAGAAAAGACGACCCCCTCCTCTGCTTCGCTCCGTGGCGACCAGCCAAAGCCCATAACGCATTGTTCTTTCCAGCTCTACTCTTTTTGCGGGGATCACCGAGAAGCTGAATGGGGAGAGGAAGATACGCCCTCTGTCGATATGAAGGGTAAACTTTCCCATCGAAAATGCTCGATTTGCCGAACGTAAGAGAAGATGATCTGCTCCCTGCTCGAGAATCTCTCGGGAAAGAGAACAGTGATGTTGCCGGCAAATCCGGCGAAGAATAAATTTTACTTCGAGCGGAGATTTTGGACAAGTTGAGCTGAGATCGAGAAAAGAACCGGTTGCCGAGACATCGGCGGTTTGGAGCAGAGGACCCAGCTTTTCCTCGAGATACCGGTGCAGCTCCTGCGCATCTTTGCCGATATGGCACAAAGACGAGGTGATTCCTTTTCCAAAAAGGCGGGTCATTTCAGGGATTATTTGCGTTCTCAGCCTTCCTCTAAGAAAGCGGGGATCCTCGTTCGTCGGATCAAAGAACGGCATTAACCTGTGATTTTCCAACCACTTGAGCAGATCGCTTTTCGGAACCTCAAGAAGAGGGCGCCAAATGGCGAGATCATCGATCACGACCAGGTCTTTTATTCCGGAACAAGAGGAGAGATTTGCCCCTTCCAGAACATTTTTTAGGACCGTTTCTGCCTGATCATCCTTGTGATGGGCCAAGAGGACAGCCTGATAATCATAGCGAAGGCAAAGGCGGCGGAAAAACCGCAGCCTGGCTTGTCTGCCGGATGCCTCCAAGTTGCCTCTTACTTCTGAAAAAGAGGCTTTCTTGCAATGAAACGGCACGCGCAATTGACGGCTCAATTGCTCTAGTTGCGCTGCCTCTTGGCCGCTTTCTTCCCGCCAACCATGATCGAGGTGGGCGATGGCGTAAGCGATGTTCAGAGTTTCGCAGCACGCATGCAGCAGATGCAGGAGAGTTAGGGAATCAGGCCCGCCGGACAAGGCCAAAAGAAGGGGACGTCTGCCATCATGATGCTGCAAGAGAAATTTCTCGACGACTCGTTGTAATTGATCCCTCATTGCCACCTATTCACCACATAAAGAGCATACATCAAGATCAAAAAAACAATAACAAACCACAAAATAAGAAAATAGGGGTCTTTGTAAAAACTGAGGGCAACTTCATCTTCCGGCGGAATCGATGCGGCTGGGTGATCCTTCTCCCTTTCCTCATCTTCCGGGGGTTTTTCATAAAATAACTCATCTAACTCCGGCAGTTGGCGGATGGGTTTCCACGAATCCAATCCTTCCCGCCATGCAAGGGTATCCGGAGTTACAGCAGGGTGTCGACGCAAATCTCGAATGGAATAAGGACCTTCTTCCTTTCCTTCAATGTTGAGATGCCAGATTTTATCCATCACAATGTTATTATAGCAAAATCTTTCGATTTATGTGTTGGTTTTTCTCAAAATCTTTATTAGACCCCGGATTAGAGGTGCTGTCCCCAAGGTTTATTGCCCTTATAGTGATTGAAATTTTCAATGTCTTCTGTTATTTTTTAACCCAAGTTCCGCATTTTGCGCGAGGCGATTTCAAAAATCGAAGCTTGGTCTGTGGTCACCAATCGAAATTTTATAATCCGCTTAGAATCAAAAAGATGAAGAAATCGTCCGCGCAAAATGCGGAGCTTGGGTTTTAACTCGACTTTAGGACCGGAAGAGGCGGAAATGATCCCAATTATCTGGCGTTTTCTGATCAGCCAATATCTTAAGATGATGGGATTGTGCGTTGTTGCCTTTATTTCCGTCCTTCTCATCACGCGCCTGGATGATGTCGCTCATTTCTGTGCCTTAGGTGCTTCCGGGAACCTCATCGCTCTTTTTGTCCTGTATCAAATCCCCTATGTCCTGCCGATCGCCATTCCCGTTGCCTGTCTGATTTCAGCGATTCTGTTAGTGCAGCAACTGTCAAAAACACATGAGCTGACGGCATTGCGCGCTTGTGGAATCTCGATAAACAACTTCCTGGCTCCTATTCTTTTTGTTGCTGCTTTTCTCTCACTGATCAACTTTTATGTTGTCTCCGAGCTTGCCACGGTATCCCACTTCTCTTCAAACTTGTGGAAATCTGAACTGCGAGCCATTAATCCCCTTCTTCTCCTTCGCAACAAGCATCTCATGCGAATGAAAGGGGCCTATTTTCATGCATTAGGTCCTTCACGCATAGGAGAGTCAGCCTCCAAGGCGGTGATGGCAATGCCGAATAAAAGCAACGGCCGCATCAACCTTCTCCTTGCTGAAAATTTATTTACCGATCACGATCTCTTTCACGGAGAAGGACTGACTCTAATCACCACGATCCCGGCAAAAAAAGAGGACGGCTTTGATCATCTTATGATCGAGAACATGGAAAACTCGGCCACAACGCCCATGGATTTTTCTCAATTGCTTCAACTAAAAGCTTGGAAAGTGAATCACGATCACCTGCAAATGAAGCTGCTGCTTTCTCGACTAAAAGAAGAAAAAATGGCATTGCAAAAGGCCAAAACTGAAGGAAACAATGAGACTAAGGCAGCGGAGGGAACGATCAATCGTTGTTATTCGGAAATCATCCGACGGCTTTCTGTGGCCTTTGCTGCGTTTACATTTACCTTGCTCGGAGCCTCTTTTGGCATTAAAATCAGCAGACATGCCTCCTATTGGACCGTTTTTTACGTCGTTGGGCTTGCGGCCTTGTACCTTGCCGCCTATTTTATGGCAAGGGGGATCGACCACTTGCTTATTCTCTCAACATTGACCTATCTGCTCCCCCATGGCGTTCTTATTGGCCTGTCCATTTGGGTGCTCAGGAGAGCGGCAAAAGGGATCGAATGATGATCATAAAAATTTGGGAGCACTATTTCCTGCGGGAAATAATCAAGACATTCATCCTTGTGCTTTGTGTCTTTTATGGACTCTATATTCTCATCGACTTTACGAGTCATTCAACTAGCCGCCACCATCACGGCTCTATGTTATGGAGAGAGATGTGTCAACACTATCGTCACGGATTTATTTTAAACTTTCATGTGTTGATTCCCTTTGCTATGCTGATCTCCAGCATACGAACCCTTTGTCAACTCAGCGTCAATAATGAATTGGTTGCGTTGCTGGCAAGTGGAGTGACCCTAAAAAGATTGCTCAGACCTTTTGTGTTTTTTGGATTATTCACAACAATGCTTACGTATCTCAATATGGAATACTTTCTTCCGCAAGCATTAAGGGAAACGAGGCAAGCCCAAGAGGCTCATATTGCCATCAAAAATAAAAACAATCATCATCCTTTTGTTCAGCACATTGCCTTAAAAGATCAGACGACACTGCTTTTTCAAGACTGCGATCCCATCCATCAATCCTTTTTTGATGCCTATTGGATCAAATCTTTTAACGAAATTTTTCGTATCAAATCTCTCGACTATTCTTCAACCCCGGCTACAGGCTATTGGGTCGATCGCTTAACGCGCAACGAACAGGGGCGGCTGATCAAAACAGCATCGTACAAAGAACAAGCTTTTCCCGATCTCAAATTTAATCAAAAGACTCTCTTGGACACCATCACTCCTCCGGAAGAGCTTCCGATTTCTGTCTTATGGAAAAAACTTCCCTCGCACATCAATCCATCTAGCGAACAAGAATCGGCCATTGCCGCAACATTGTATCAAAAATTAGCCACCCCGTGGCTGTGCTTACTGGCGGTTATTGTCCCCGCCCCTTTTTGCGTCCGCTTCACCCGCAACCTTCCTGTCTTTATGATTTATGCCGCTAATCTGTTTATTTTAGTCACAAGCTACCTCGTTTTGGAGTCATCCCTCGTCTTGGGAAGCCGTCAAGTCATTCCCCCTCTCTGGGCAGTCGGAACCCCATTCGCCCTCCTCATGGCGGTTTTTGCGGGAAGGTTTGCCATGGTGAAATCCTAATGGAATCCTTTGATCTCCGGCAATGGAAACCTTCGATAGCGGCGGGAGGTTCTCCTTCATCTGCAGCCATCATCGACCAGATCACCATTGATTCCAGAAGAATTCATTCGGCTAATGCTCTTTTTATTGCTCTCCAAGGATCTAGAATGGATGGCCATTGCTTTGTTGCCCATGCTGCAGAGGCCGGAGCTAAATACGCTATCGTGAAGAAAACATGGAAGGCTCCTCCCCTGCCCCAAAACATCCGGCTTTTCCCCGTCGAAGATCCCGTGAGGGCTTTTCAAGACATCTCTCAACTATACCGTCATCATTTGCCATGTCAAGTGCTGACGATCATAGGTTCTTATGGGAAAACAATGGTCAAAGATCTTCTTCTTGCCATGCTTTTACCCTCCAGGCGAGCCGTCGCCTCTCCGGAAAGTTTCAACAGCCAGATCGGCGTCCCGCTCAGTCTTTTGCACATCAACAAGCATCATGACATCGCCCTCATTGAAATGGCTTTTTCAAAAGTCAATGAAATCGAAACGCTTGCAAATGCGGCCTGCCCGGAGTATTGCTTACTCACACATATTGGAAAGAAACACATTGCCACCTTGGGATCTTTGGAACAAACAGCTGCCGAGATGGTAAAATGTTTACAAAAAATCCCGGAAACAGGATGGTGCTTGCTTCCCGGAGATCCCTTGCTCGAGCCCTATTTGCCAACGATTAAAGGGAAATGCTTTTTCTGGAATGCAGAGAATCGAGAGCTTCCTCACGCAAGAGCTTTAGTCCTTGAACGGACACAGTCCATCCCTTGCCGGATCGACTTTCCCGATGGGCATGTTTGGGAAAAAGAAATCACTGCAAGGCATGACTATGCCCTAGATCTTTTGAATATGACAACCAAAGCTGCCTGGCTCCTTGGAGCCTCGTCGGCAAACATTTGCTCCGCTCTTAACGATGGCTTGCCGGAGCCGATGCGTACAGAGATTTGGCAATCGCCAACAGGGGCCACAGTGGTCAATGACACCTACTGTTCCGACCCCCTGTCAGTCGATCTTGCCTTACGTCATTTTGATCGCTGCCTTCCATCGACAAAAAAAATTGTCATCTTTGGAGGGCTCCGCGGCGAATCGGAGCATCACGCCAACGATTATCAACGGATCGGCAAAGCCATTCATCAAGTGGACCCCCATCTTCTCATCCTCGTTGGCCGCCATCCCTTTCAACCGTTGATAGAGGAAATCAAACGTCTTGCGCCAACGCAACAATTCTTGCACGCGGCAAGCTATGAACAAGCCTTTCAAAGCATCCGCCATCAGGTGGGAGCGGAACATATGATCCTCATTAAGGGAGAGAGAAGACCTTCTTTAGATTCCGTTTTTGAGGCTTTTCATGGAAGCATTTGCACGAATCAATGCAGGATTCATTTAACGGCGATTGCAACCAACCTCGCCGCCATCAGGCAGAAAATTGGTGAAAACACCCGGATTATGGCGATGATCAAAGCATCGGCCTACGGAACGGATGATGTGGGAATGGCAAGATTTTTAGACACTCAAGGGGTCGATATCGTTGGAGTTTCTTACGTTGATGAAGGAATCGCGTTAAAGCGTGCAGGGATCAATCAGAACATTTTTGTCCTTAATACCGCAACCTACGAAGCGGCAAAAGTTGTCGAATGGGGCCTTGAAGTTGGAGTCAGCGACAAAGATGCGATCCTTGCAATCGCTGAAAAGGCGAAGGAAGCCTTCCCAATCAAAGTCCATTTGCACGTCGATACAGGCATGGGCCGTCTAGGTTGCCGCCCGGAGAATGCCCTCCCCTTAGCCCAATTGATTCAGAGTGTTCCGGCACTAAAGCTTGAAGGGATCATGACCCACTTCGCTTGTGCCGACAATAGGAAAGAAGATGCCTTTACCCTTGCTCAACTCCGCACATTTGACACTGTTCTCGAGGAGTTGTCATCGGCAGAAATAAGCGTTCCCTGGAGGCATGCAGCCAATTCCAGTGCGATGATGCGATTTCATTTTCCCCAGTTGAATATGGTTCGCATCGGGCTGGCACTGTATGGATTAAATCCATTCAAAGAGAAAGAGCACTCGCTGAATCTTCGGCCGGCGCTTTCCCTGCATTCTAGAATTGTTGGGATTAACGTCTGTAAAAAAGGGGAAACCGTCAGCTATGGAAGAAACTATAGAATTGAGAAACAGCAACAACGGATTGGAGTGATCCCCTTCGGATACTTTGATGGGCTCCACCGGCATTACAGCGGTAAAGGCTGCGTGATTGTTCGTGGTCAAGAAGCGCCGATGGTAGGCAGCATTTGCATGGATTATCTGATGGTCGACATCTCTCACATCCCCAAAGCCTCTGTCGGGGACCCTGTCTTGGTTTTTGGCAAGGATGATTGCGGCAACTATCTTGCTCCTGAAGAGCTTGCTGAGAGGGGCCAATCCATTGTTCATGAGCTAGTGACCTGCCTAGGGCCCCGCATCCAAAGAATTTTTATTCACGAAGAAACCCCCCAATCTTGTTGAAGGAAGAGATCATGAACCAAGCACAAAAAGACTATGAGGCTCTTTGTCGGGTTTCTATTCACTGCAAAACTCTGCAAGGGGTCCAACAACTTCTTCATTGGGACCAAGAAACCTATATGCCGCCAAAAGGGGTAGGAATTCGAACAGAACAACTGAAGATTCTCTCCGGCATTATCCACCGGGAAAAAACCGGTCGGCGTTTTGGGTCGGCTTTGAAGAAACTCGTAGATGTGAAAACAGGGGCATTGATGCAAGAGGGGTTGACCCTCCCGCAACAAGCAGCTTTACGGGAATGGAGAAGAGATTATCTCCGAGACACCCAACTTCCAAGAACCTTTGTGGAAAAATTTTCCAAACTCGCTTCGGAGTCGCTTTATGCTTGGGAACATGCAAAAAACAATGAGGATTTCCAATCCTTTCTCCCTTTTTTAGAAAAAATTGTGTACATGTGCCGGAAAAAGGCTGACCTTATCGGCTATCAAGATCATCCCTACGATCCTTTACTCGATGCCTATGAACCGGAAATGACCACGAAAGAAATCCACACGCTGTTTCATCCTCTAAAAACGTTTGTACTACAATTGCTAAAGACAATCCGGTCAGCAAAACAGGTTGATGACCATTTTCTTAAAGTGCCGGTTTCTGTTGCAAAACAATTCTCCTTTGGAAAACGATTGCTCTCTTTGATCAGTCACTCGTTGGAATGTTGCCGGCTGGACGTTTCGGCCCATCCCTTTTGTTCATCCAGCCATCCTACGGACAATCGCTTTACAACCCATCTCGTGCTTAAGGACCCGATGACGAATATTTTTAGCATCCTTCATGAGTGCGGCCATGCTTTCTATGATATGGGAGTGCCCGAAGAGCACTATGGAAGTCCTCTAGGAGAGCCTATTTCTTTTGGCATCCATGAAAGTCAATCGCGTTGGTGGGAGACGCTTATTGGCCGGAGCAAACCGTTTTGGGAGCTTCTTCTCCCCATCATGAAAAAGCATTTCAAAGGCAAATTTGACTCTATCCCCTTGGACGCATTTTGGAAAGCCATTAATCGAGTCGAACCCTCTTTGGTGAGGGTAGAAGCTGACGAAGTCACCTATTCTTTACATGTCATCTTGCGCTTCGAATTAGAGCTCGCCCTGATCGAGGGAACATTGGCACCAAAAGAAGTTCCTGAGGCTTGGAATGAAAACATGCGGCAATTGCTTGGTGTCGTTCCAACAAATCACTCCCAAGGGTGCTTGCAAGACCCTCACTGGTCATTAGGTGATTTTGGGTATTTCCCCACCTACACCTTGGGCAATTTGTATGCCTCTCATCTATTCGAAGAATTTGAAAAAACGTTCCCCGGTTGGGAGCAATTGATCGCTAAAGGGACCTTGACATTCCTTAAGGAGTGGCTGTCTCAAGAAGTCTATCAACATGGGCGTAGATACACCGGCAAAGAGTTATTGAAAAAGGTCTCCGGCCGACCCGTTTCAATCAAAGCCTTCACAAGCTATCTACAAGCCAAATACGCTAGCATCTACAACCTTTAGAGTTTAAACCCGGGTTTAAAATGTGGGAATAACAAGGGGAGACTTTAAAATGGAGCTTTCAAAAAATGTTCCAAAAGCTTCTTGAATAATTTTTTGGAAATTTTCTTCTCCAAATTCCTGTTTGATTCCTTCGATTCGCTTTAAGGCATTGACCATGGAGTGGAAGCGGTCGGGAAGAACGATCCTTTCCCGAACGAGCAGAGGAGCTGTGTAGAGAATGAGGTTGAGATGCTCATATTCACTCTCACTCATTTTTTCATTGGTTAAAATCTTGAGAAAAGCATACAGCTGTGTTGTCGCGACTCCTCCGATATCAATGCTGTCTTTACACAGCAAGCTAAAGGTGTCGGGCTGTGTCAATTCAATGATCTTTAATTCCAAGAAAAGATAAAAAATTTCAATAAAATCCAAGCGGCAATTTTTCGGCAATACGTTCTTTCCGGAGAAAAAAATCCTATGGGTGGCATCGATGACACCATCAATAAATAAAGGAAAGAGTTTGTCTCTTATCTCTTTAGGGAAGTAGTAGCCGCAATTTTCATCAGCAAGGTGTTCTTTAAAGTTTTCAATAAAGAGATTCACGTTATTTTCATTGCGGTAAGGAGGAGATTGATGATAAAACTCTGTATCTTTTGCCAACGTCACAACAACGAGACTTCTGCCAATATCCCGTTGTTCCTGTAGTTGCTCAAGAGCAGTAGCACGAAAATGTTCTCTCCAAGATGTTCGATCTTGAAAGTTAATGATCAGATGCCTTCGAATGAATTGCGACTTTGCATAATCCCGTAAAAATGCCTTAAATTCCTCTATCACTTCAGCCCGATCAATAAATTCTTGGTAGGTAGGGGTCGGAAGACGGATATTCGTCATCTTATGTTCTTTAACATAGAAAGAATAAAGTTGATTGGGAATGTTAAATTGTGTGATCGGATCAAAAGCATGATACGTTCCATATTGAAAAATTTCCAGGTCTTTGATCAAAGGCCCGTTGGGATGTTTTCTGATGAGCTTTTGCATTGCCGCATAATCAGCAGCAAGGCGGCTCCAAACCATCCGGCTTTTTTCAGCAGCTTGCGCATGTTCCGGCGACTGTGCCTCTTCAGCCTCTTGAATCATTTTCTCAAAGAGTGGAAAAAGGATTTGGTAGCCTTGAATACTGGTAAAAAATGCCCTGCATAAATTATGGATGACATCTAACAAATAATTCCCCAATTGACTCGATTTTTTTGGCGGGTAGGCCAATAAGCGATGGTATTCTCTAGACTTTAACGCTCTCCTTAGAAAAAACTGAAAATCAATAAAATATTCAGAACAACTTTTAGTGGGCGAATGTCTGAGTAAATTTTTTGGATTACTGCTTAACATAAGAGAGATAATGGTCTTGTTCAAGAGCGAAATGAGTTCCCTTTTCGGCGACCCTTTGGTTTCATGAAAATACCGATCAAGCAATGGCTGTTGCGCCTGAAGGATATTTCTTGCGGCCTCTTGAACAGTGCAATCATACCACACCTTAATTCTCGAGAGGGTATTCGGTTCTTTTTCCCCTTTAATTGTTTCTCCAAAATCGCAAACCAACTTAATATTGCGGATGAGGCGGGGATTGAAAAAGCGGGTTCCATTTTCTTTTCTCAAGAAAAATAATTCATACTCTGTATCCTTTTTGACAGATTCTAAATCGATAAAGACATGCTGAATTTGCATCGGCTTTTTCGCTTTCCATCTCCCCGCTTCTTTCTTTGCGTCCATTGCCCCTTTTGTTAACTCCAAGATCCATTTCCCCAAAATTCCTTCGTCGATTTTTCTTGCAACGCGTGTTAAATAAAACTCTTGAAGCTGCTTATATTCCTTCGAATTTTTGCAGCTTTTGGATTTGGTGTGTTGAAACAATGTCGTGTAGGTATCGAGCTTTTTTGCTGCCTCTCCTACCAGAACCATGATGGTTTTTACACCCTCGACTGTTTCCGAATCGGCCATCGATCTTTTTTCATGGCTATAATAATTGCGGAGATAGAGAAGTATCGAGTGGAAGGTTTCTCGAATTAATTGCACCGTACTATCAGGGTCTTCTCTATCTATCCATTGCACTGTCTGCGCGGTTACCATTTGATTTTGTTTTGCGATTTCCTCTTTGCTTGCAAGGTCGACCTCTCTTTCAAATTCCAAATCGGAGATCGTTGAAAGAGCTTCAACAGCATCTAAGATGGACATTCCCGAGGTTTCATGGTGTTTTTTTGCAGACATAACATTAACTTCACTATATTTTGGTAATGTTTATAATGGTATCACCTTCCCTTCTGCCTTCATTATACATTTTTTATTTTATATTTGAACTAAAAATGTAAATTTTTTCTTTATAAATGAATATTCTTTTATTGGCTTGGCTGGCCGTTGCTTCTGGATAGCGTTCATCGTCCGCCAACGAAGAGTGGATTTAGCGAAGAGGAAAAAAATCTTGCTATTATCCGGTTTAGAAGGATAAAATTTAAAAGGTTTTGCTCTTAAAACCCGGGTTTAAATTTCCGAAAAGATCGGGCAATAATTGGGCAATGATGGAAGAGTGGCAGAGTGGCCGAATGCGTCTGTCTTGAAAACAGAAGACCCGCAAGGGTCCGGGGGTTCGAATCCCTCCTCTTCCGTTTCTTATTTCCTTCTCAAACTGTTCTCTCAACAGAGTTTATGATTTTAAATAAATTTTGTTGAACCAGCTGAAAATTGCTAAAACCCGGATTCTGCACAAAATCTGCACAGCAATTCTCAGCAATAGAACGAGAAGGACCACTTTATGAAGACCAACGAGCCTGGAATCGAGAAAATCGACGGCAAAAAAGAGCCCATCTATCGCGTCCAAATCGGAAAGAAAGGCTATAAGCACCAATCCCGCAACTTTTCTAACTTTAGAGATGCAAAAAACTGGAAATATGACGTCATTAATGCTCTATCAAACGGCGATGTCACTGACACAGCCACTATGCGGAGAACTCTACTTGGCGATTTAATCCATCGCTATATCAAGAGCGAGCTGGATCCATCTTCTACAAACTACCAAACACGCCTTGTGCAACTAAACTGGTGGAAAAATGAGTTTGGACATCATCTTATTACGAATATTACAGAAGACTTAATCAGCCGAACCTTAGAAAAACTCCAAAATACCCCCGATTATACTGCATCCAATTGAATTGGACACAAATTTGGGGTAAAATTAACTCATTTTTGCAAGGAGATTATTTATGGAGATGGATCCCACATTCCGCATGTTGCGCGGGCGATTTCTTCATCTTTTTAATTCTAAGTGGATTACAAAATCTCGATTGGTGACTACAGACCAAGCTTCGATTTTGTAATCCACTTAGAATCAAAAATCTATTG
>JBAUVX010000403.1:0-4733 GCA_049583465.1 Waddliaceae bacterium
ACCCTATACCGGGTTGCGCTCGTCGTTCAGCTTGTATCTACGCGCCTAAAAAAACCCGCTGCCGGGAAATTAGGTCACAACCCGGGGTTGTGTAATTAGTTTTGGAGAGCGATAGGAGTGTAATAAAGGCCAAGGAAGGGAATCTGCCGCTTTTTTGCAGCTGCATCAACTGATCGTACGTTGTGTATTTGATCGTCGATAAATAGAATTTTTTTTGGCTTCAACCTGATGTGGTCAAGCAGGCAAAATAGGGTTTTGCCCTTGTCATTTCTGCTTCCGGCAAAAATGATTCCTTCTAAGAATTTTGCTGGGTATTTGCTTTTGAATTCTATCTCTTCGGGGTAAACTGTTGACTTTGATAAATCGATGGCAATAGATGCCAGTTGATGGACTCTTTTCTTAGCGATTTTGGAGGACCCTGCTGTGAGGCCAAGGAGCAGAATTCCTCGCTCTTGAAGTTGGTGAATAACTTCGGGCGTCATAGGTTCTACCGGGTTGATACCCGAAGGGGTCGATTTCAGTAAAGTATCGGTTAAGTCCAGCACAACTAGGGTCTCTCGATTGCTAAACTTGATCAAATCCATCATTGTTTGACTCTCAACAATTTCACCCCGAACGTGTTGGGAAAAAACGACAATCAAAAACAGGAAAAAACAACCCGCCTCTTGGGCTTTTTTCCTTATCATGCGAGGCCTCCTTTTAAGAAACAAAAAATGACTATAGATCTTTTACGAATTTACGGATAGGCTGATAGAAACCGGGGCGTTTGTTCCTGTTCGGATCAGAGAATCACCCCGGTAAACGGCGGGCATTATTGTACAGGTACAATATGCGAAAAGTGCCCAATTAAACGCTCTCGCTGTTTTTCGGTTGTGTGGAGGGCATTAAAGTGAACATTGCCGAGGTTGACGATTACGCGAGATTGTTTTGGATCGATCTTAATATTCTCTCCATCTTTGCCTTTAGCGTAAATCGTTCCAACAGTTTGACCTTGGTTTTGTTTCAACACTAAAATAGGCCGGTTTTCCGCAGCAGCTAAGGCTTGAATTTGTGTGTCTTCTCCCCACATTCTGTCCTTTTTGTGCCTTTGCCATTCACTTTTTTTATACAAGTCGGGGCGGCTTTGCATGTGTTCTGCTGCCAATTTTCTTTTTTCTACATGATTTTGTTCAAATAGACGAATGTTCCTTTTGAAGGCATCGAGGGAAGGAGCGCCCGGATCTAAAATAGCATCACAGGTAGATAGTGCTCTGTATAAACAGTTCCCGTCGCCATTAGTGCTAAGCATGTGGACCTGTTCACCGCACACTTCGAACAATCCGTTCGATAGGGCATCCCGCGTGCTGTTTTCGTGTGTTAATGCTCTTGTTCCATACGTTTCAAGATCTTGAAATAATGCGTCTTTCTGCAGTAACTCCTGAAGCTTACGATAAGCCTCGGGTTTGTTCTTTTGCAGATCCTTTAGAAGGTTGTTTATAAGTTCAATCGCTTTATCATTTTTTACTCCCGAACAGATGCCGGAGATGTCTGCTGCTGCCTTAAACGCAGGGGCCATGTCAGGATTTTTTTCGTTTTCCATTTTCCTGTTGACGAGGATATCGTTGATTAACGTGATCATGTTGAGCAGAAAGACCTGTTGCCCGTCGGTCAATGTCCCTTTGCCATTCAAAAGCCCTTTTGCCTCGTTTTTGACGTTTTCTAGTTGTCCTCCGTCAGCGAGAGAATCAAAAAGTTTATTTTGCAATTCTTTTAAATTATTATTTATGCCGGACACTTTTATTCTCCTATTTTATTAAAAATATCATTAATTCTACACTATTCTAATGAAAAATACCAATAAATTATGCCAAATACCTATAAATTTTAGTAATAACAGATCTACTTTGTATTTTTGAAAAAGTTTTACTAAATATTAATATTTTTTTTACAAATAATTTATAAAAAAGTATAATAATAGTATAAGATTTTTTATTATAATGGAGGATGTAATGAGTAGTATGCCTGTTAGTTTTAATTTTGATGCCTGGAAAACAACGGGCAATCACCTATGTAGACAACTTAACACCCTTGGATCAATAGATTCGGGACAAAAGATATGGTATAATGCCTATACAAATAAGTTAGGTATTCGCGGTGTCAAGGGTGGAGAGTTAGGCTCGGATCAAGAGTCGATAAAGCAAGGGATCAAATCAATCGTTGATGAAGCAATGTTCCACATTCAAATATTTGAGGGGGAGCGCAATGCTTTATCGGTGAAGCAAATAAGAGAGGCTAAAAAAATGCTAGTCGATCTTAAAGAAAAATTTACTTTGGCATCTTTCGGTTTAGAGAAGTTATCGAAAACCTATCAAAACGAGTATAGTTCGCACAACAGTTCATGGAGTCTTCGCGCCTTCATGAAAGGAAAAGAAGGGGTTGCAGCCTATGGAGAGACAGCAGAAAAAGTCGGCCAACAAAAAAATAGAATTCTGACAAAACTTATTGGCGAAGTCGATACTGCAATTCGGCACTGTGACGAGAAAATTCGAATACAGGCGTTACAGCAGAGGCATGGTGTTGAGGATGAGAGTTTAGACCTTGAGGCGCTAAATATGGATGAAAGGAATTTTGTTGACCACAACAGCTTTTCTGATTATGTGCAGAAGTTCTGCCTCAATGTAAGCATAGATGACGCCAAAACCTTCGCTGAACTTGGCGGTAAATACCTACAAGATATCAGATCCGGGAGAACCGAGGGGATAAGGGAAGATCAAAAACCTATGGTGATGGCCTGTTTGATGTGGTATTTCATGCAACAAGCGTGCCGCAAGGGAGAAGGATTTTCAGAAGGAACATTTGTTTTAGAAAATGAAGATAAAAGCATCTATGATTTCTTTGTCAACAATGGAGAAAGTCCTGAAAAGGAGGGGCCTGTTGTTTATGATAGAATGTCTAGCCACTTCCCTAATATTTCCAACTATCAGCATAAAGGCATCGATGTTAACGAGAACAATAGCCAAATCCCCCTTCCTGCGGGTAAACGTACGGTTGTTTTCGCAAATATAAAGGATCTCAACGGAGGAGAATTTTTCTATGCGAAACCTGAAAATTATGGGACAAAAACCTGGGCAGAAACAGGTCTTCATACTTGGGAGTATCTAGCCACAAGACCGGCACGTTTGGGATTGACAAACGAGAAGCCTGTAGAATCCTACCGGAAAGAGCATATGCCTAAGCATTGCAAAAAATTATTTAGGGACATTTTACAAGCTATAAAGAATGAAGCTGAGCTAAAAGCAAAATTGGAAGATACTCTACTTGCTAAACAATCTCGTGTTGCAGATGAAACAAAATATTGGATCGAATATTTAGGAAATAATGCTCAGTATTTAAAAGAGCAGATTTTCGGTTCTGGAGGAAAAGCAGAAACGCTAATTGAAGATCATGGCATTGCCGGAATGCATTCTTTCTGCTGTAAAGTTCTTGATGTACTACAGAGCAACCCGGAGATCACTCTAAATCGTTCAAGCTTACCTCAAGAGATTACTGCAATAAAAGATCTACTGGAAGTGCAATTTGGCGCCGAAGTTGGAAAGAGAAAGGGCAACGAAGTGCGTTTAGACCTTCGACAGCTTTAATCATTAACAACCGGGGTTTACACTATTGCAGGGGTCTCTAGCTCTAGAGACCCCTAATGTTTTCCCCTATCCCATGCTAAAAGCAATGAAGGGTGTCTTTTCAAGGCATTTCATCAATTTCTCGACTTCTTGTTTAATTGCCTGAGAGAGGTCTTCAGGTAATCCATTAGCATCGTTTGGATCAAAATGTCCTCTCCCCATCACAATAAATTTTTTACCTCTAGAATTCTTTCTTTTATTGATTGTATCGATTAAATATTGCTGTTGAAGGGGAAAGTGATGTTCGGTAAACGTAATTTTAGAAGTTTCTATCTTTGCTACAAGCCTTTCTATTAAAGTACGGTCATCGAGATTTTCCGGAACCTTTGGATAGTCATCCCTGCCGTTATTGATGAATGTCAAGATATTCTCTCGAAGAGGAATTCTCTCTTGCGGATTAGCCGGATTTTTAGCCAATACTAACCCGCGTAATTTAATGCCGCTCCGGTAGGCCGGCCTTATCTCGTCATTATTTTGCTTTTCAAGTTCGTAGATTTTAGGATCATTCCATCCTTCGACTCTGATAGAGTTCCCCTCAGGAAAGAGACTCTTCGCGATTTTTTCAATTTTTTGTGTCGCCGTAGGAGCTTCTAGGTATAGAGTATCCTGTGTAGGATCCGCATATTCCTCTAGGAATCGAGCTTCCTGTTTTCGATGCTCCGGTATATTATGAATTTCCATCAAAAAAATAAATTCTGCATCGGAAACAGACTCTACGCTGCCTGCAAATCTACGGTAAGGTTCAACCATTTCAAGCTCCTAAGGACTGTTGAAATAAATTTCATTATTCTAACAGAATTTAGAGTCCAATACAACTAAAAAGTTTTTTTGAACGCACACAAACTCTCTGAGCCAATACTTCGACGCGAGCACCCCAAACAGCAGGCGGTCCAAGGCGTCGGGCAAAAGAGGCGTGTAGCAAAAAGTCCCGGGCATTTATGAACCTATCCGTAAATTACCCCATGGGCGAATTGTTAATGCGTTATGAGACCTTCAAACTGTAAAGGCTCGTTGCCTAATTCCATATTCAGTTTGACACACACCGTATGAGCTAGCAATTTTCTCCAAAATCGAGAA